>JAFSUV010000157.1 GCA_017450425.1 Kiritimatiellia bacterium | reverse complement strand
GGCCTCGACATCGGCCCCAAGTCGATCGAGCTTTTCTCGAACGCCGTCAATACCGCCAAGACCGTCGTGTGGAACGGCCCGATGGGCTGCTTCGAGATGGCGAAGTTCGCGGCCGGCACGTTCGGCGTCGCGGCTGCGGTCGCGGAAGTGAAGGCGGCTGGCGGCACGTCGATCATCGGCGGCGGCGACTCCGTCTCGGCGGTGAAGAAGAGCGGTCTTGCGGACAAGATGAGCCACATCTCCACCGGCGGCGGCGCTTCGCTCGAATACCTCGAGGGCAAGGTCCTGCCCGGCGTCGCGGCGCTCGACGCCAAGTAGGGATCACCCGCGTTTTTTACGCCTGTCCCGCGCGGACGAATGAAAAAATCCGACAGGATTATCGTAAAAACCCCCGCCCAGATCGCCGGCTGCCGTTTGGCCGGCGAAAGGGCGGCGGAGGTTTTGCGCATAATGTGCGATGCGGTGCGTCCGGGAGTTTCCACCAAGGCTCTCGACGATCTCGCCTTCGACACCATGGCGGCGCTCGGCTGCAAGTCCGCCGATTACGGCTACTACGGCTATCCGGGGCAGACTTGCATATCGGTAAACGAGGCCGTCATACACGGAGTGCCTTCCGAAAAGGTGGTGATCCGCGATGGCGACCTCGTTTCCATCGACATAACCGTGGAGTGCGGCGGTTTTGTCGGCGACAACGCCAGGACCGTGATCGTGGGCGAAGGCTCGCGGGAAAAGCGGGATTTCGTCGCCTGGACCGAAGAAGCGCTCAAGGCCGGCATTGCGGCGGCCCGCGCCGGAAACCGGGTGGGCGACATTTCCCACGCCGTGGAGCTCGTGGCCGGCCGCCACAGGCTCGGCATCGTCCGCGAATATGTCGGCCACGGTTGCGGCCTCAGCATCCACGAGGGGCCGGAAATCCCGAATTACGGCGCGCCGCATCAGGGGCCGGTTCTGCGCGAAGGGATGGTGATCTGCATCGAGCCGATGCTCACGCTCGGCTCGCGCCGCATCAGGACGCTGAAGGACGGCTGGACGGTCGTGACGGCCGACGGCTCCCTTGCATGCCACTCCGAGCAAATGGTCGCCATCACCGCTTCGGGGCCTGCGGAAATCCTGACGCCCCGCTGACAGCGGCACCGCCGGGTGTTTTCCGTGCATCCACCCTTCCGGCGCGGCGCAACCCGATTGCGCCGGATTTGCGCTTCGGGTAAAATGGGCGGCATGAAGAAAATCGCAAAATTTCTGGCGGTTGCGGCCGTCGCGTCGGCTTCGGTCGCGGCGGGCGAATCTTCGCCGTATTGGTTTGCGGGAGACGACGCCTCCGTTTTCCCGCTCGTGTCGGCCGAATTCCACGAAGTCTGGCTGCTCGACCGCCTTTCGATCGGGCTCGAGGCTTCCTATTCGACGCTTACGGACGCGAAGCGCTCGCCCGACAAAATGAGCGGCAGCACGTTCGTCGGCTTCATCTACAAGCTCGACGACACGGATCGCCTGAGCTTTTCCCCGCGCATTTCATGGTGGGCCGCTCCAAACCTGCGCATCGGCCTTTTCCGCGATGCGGTCTCGGGGCGCACCCGCAACTACAACACGGCCGAGCATCACAGCGACGGCGTGGTGAAAACCGCCGGCCCGGCCTTCGTCGCGGAGGCCGTCCTGCCGCTCCTCGGCGACACGCTTTTCCTGCGCGCGGGAGGCGGCTTCGCCTGGGAAAAGGCGGACTTTGACACCGCCGCGTGGTGGCACCTGGGCTACGCGAGCGAAAACGCGTGGCGCGCGTATGGTTCGCCGTCGGAGCCGAACGGGCACTACCGCGAAATCCACGTGGACGACGCCTTCGGCTTCCTGCTCTGCTGCGGCGTGTCGTGGCGCCCCATCCCGCGCATGGAGCTTGATGCGGGGCTTCGCCACGTGTGGCTGGAGCCGGATTGCGACTACGGCTACAGGCGCGGCAATAGTTTCGATGTCCATTCGTCCGGCGATTTCACGCTGGACCACCTGTCTTTCACGGTCTCGGTCTCGTATGTTTTCTAAACCTCCAGTTCCGCCAGCGCAATGAACCACACCAGCATACTCGACGCCGTCCAGGCATACGAAGACACCGCGGAGTTTCTCAGCCTCGGCGCGTTCGCGACCGCACTTGCGGTGTCGCTCGCCGCCGCCCTCTTCACCGCCGCGCTTTACCGGCTTTTCTGCGAAAGCCGCGGAACGGGCAGCCAGGTTTACAGGGCCTTCCCGGCGCTGTCGCTCGCGATCACGACGCTGTTTCTCTGCATCCAGATTTCGATTCCCCTCTCCCTGGGGCTTCTCGGCTCGCTCTCGATCATCCGCTTCCGCACTCCGGTGAAGGAGCCTGAGGAGGTCGGCTCGATAATGCTCGTCATCGCGTCTTCCATCGCCGCGGCGACGTTCCACTTCGCCTTCATCGCCGTGATGCTCGCCTTCGCGGCCGCGTGCGCGGTCGCCGCCGACAGGCTGCGCCTCGGCGGCCTGTTCCGCAAGGACGGCATGATCACGGTTTCGATGGAAGACCCGCTCGCCGGCGGCATGGACGCGCTTGAATCCGTGCTCGCGCAGAACATGGATCGCCACCACGTGCTCAGCTCTTCGAGCCAAGGCGGCCGCACCACGCTCCAGATCTCCTTCCGCGGCCTCAAATGCGACCCGTGCAAGCTCTCGGCCGCCATCCGCGCCGCGATTCCCGGCACGGATTCCGTAAACGCATTCCTGGACCGCCCCGGCGGATTCCGCTGATGCCACCTGCGGAAAATTCCGCTTCGCGGCGAAGTCCGGGCGGGCGCGCGCTCGCCGCTCTGGCGGGGCTTTTCGCCTTGGCCTTCGCCGCCGCGCAGGTTCTCCCCGCGCGTGTGTTTTTCGACGCTCCGCAGCGGGCCGCGTTTCGCGCCGAGTGTTCGCTGCTGCGCAACGTTCTCGTGCGCAACGACATGGAGGCGATCTGGACTTTCGACGGCGCCGGCGCGAACGGCTTCTTTTCCGAAACGAAGTACAACCTGCTCGCCGATCCCGACGAAACGAGCGCCATCATGGGCCGCGACGTCGCGCCGGGCACGCAGCTCGTGCCCGGCAAGTTCGGCGGGGCGCGCCGCTTCCCCGGGCGCGACGACGCCTTTGAAAAGTCCGGCCACCACTGGAAGGAAATGCCCGCCGGGTTTTCCGTGGCGCTCTGGGTCAAAATCGAGCCGGCGCCGTCGCGGCAGGACATCTTTTCCACCGTCGGCAGCGGAACGTGGGGCTTCCGCCTGGACGGCGGGCGGATCGTATTCGACGCCACGAGCACGACGGGCGTGGTTTCGACTGCGGCGCCGTTCGACAAGTTCGGCTCGTTCGTCCACCTCGCCGCCGTGTCGTACCCGGAAAGGCGCGAAGTCGCGCTGTACATCGACGGCGCACTCGCCGCAACGACGCGCGGCGTGGAGATGTCTCCCCGCCATTGGCCGTTTTCGTTCGGCATAAACTCTGCCTACCGCGTACGCGAGCCGTTCCATGGCGACATCGACGACAGCGGCGTGTGGAACAAGTCCCTGTCGCCTTCCCAGATCGCGAAACTGGCGGGCGCGCGCTCCGGCCTCGTGAAAACCCTTTCCCGCCCGCACCACCGCCTGCGGCTCGCCGCGACCCGCGCGTGGTGCAGGGCCATGGCCGCCGTCGGGCGCCTTGCGCTTCCCCTTCCGCAGTTTCGGATGCGCGGCGGAGCGGACGCCCCCGCGCGCGTGTCGCTCGTCCTTGCGAAAGGCGACGCCCGCAAACTCGCCCGCCGCCACGCCAAGGCGCGCCTCGCGGGCAATCTCACGCGCAAAACCGCGCGTGGCGTGCCGGGGCATCTCCGGATCGGCGGGCGGACGCTCGAAGTGAACGTCTCGCTCTTCGGTCGCGCCGATTTTTACCCGGACTCCGTGCGCCCCGCATACTTCGTCGAGCCGCGGGAGCCGGGGGCGGAATTCCCGGACGCGATGCGCAGGATCGTCCTCGCGCCGCCGGAGAGTTCCGGCTGGGCGTTGCCGCTCGCCGAATCGATCGTCGCCGGGGAAACAGGCATCGCCACCGCCCCCAGGTGCCGCACTGCGCGTTTGCGGGTGAACGGCCGCGACGCGGGCGTCTATCTTTTGCGCGACTTTTCCGAAGCCGGAGCGTCGAAGGCGGCGGGATTCGACGCCACCGCGCTCTTCGATTCCGTCCAGTCCGCCTACGCTTCGCGCTCCGGCGAGCGGCTCGTCAGTCCAGAGTCGCCTTCGGACGGCACCAGATTCGCACTGGCCGCGTTTTTCGACGAGGCGCGCTTCAAGCGCATCCTCGCCCGGATGCGCAGCCAGGCGGCGGCGATCGCGGCGGATCCGGCCTGTCCAGTCCCGGCGCGGCTTCGCTCGAGCCGCATTTCGGATACGCTGCGGGCGGTCGCGAAGGTTTGGCGCGATGGGCGGACGGCGCCAAATCCGCCTCCGGCGCCGCTGCTCGAATCGATGCTCCTTGGCGCGAACGGATCGGCGTCGCGCGTCGTGGAGGATTTGGGCTTTGCGGCGTTTTCCGGCAATCTCGCCGCGCCATGGAGCGTACAGTTTGAAAGCCGGAATCAGTCTGTCGTCTCCGGCGACGGCCGCATCGTGTCGCATCCGTCCGGTGCGCCGCTAAAGGTCGAAATCGGCGCCACGCTCCGCTACGGCGGCAAAATCGCCGCGCAGTACGTGCTGCCGTTTCGCGTCATGCCGCGCGACATCGCGCTCCCTTCCGTGTTCGTGTGGTCGGGGAGCTGGCTCGACAAGGCCTACCGCTCCGATGCGGTGGTGGAGTTCTACGAAGCCGGCCCGGCGAAAAACGCGCCCGATCGCGTCCTCGTCGCGTCCCTTGCCGGCGGCGGCGGCGTGCGGTGGCGGGGCAATTCGAGTTTCATCAAGGCGAACCGCAAGAAACTGCTGAGCGTCGAGACCGACCTGCCGCACGGTTTCTTCGGCGGCGGCGAAACGCGCAAACTGCTCCAGATAAACGCCCAGAGCGACAGGCTGCACGTCTTCAACGGCCTTGCCTACCACCTGTTCCGCGAGGCGCCGCGCAGCGACGGCTTGAAGAACAGCGCACCGCACACGCGCGTCACGGAACTGTTCGTAAACGGCAAGTTCGTCGGCCTTGCGGAATGGGCGGAGAGAATCGACGGCGACCTGACGGGCGGCGGCGGCGGCGACGTTTTCTTCCGCCACGCCGTGGCGCGGCCGCGCGTGCCGCAAATGCGCCAGATCCGCCCGTCGCTCGCCGAGGCGGACTTCGAGGGCCGCTATCGCGACCTGTGCGCGCTGTTCGCCGAGCCGCCCCGCCCCGGCGCAGTCGAAAAAATCGCAAGCGTGCTCGATCTCGACAATGTCGCCGACTACCAGCTGCTCCTCGACTTGTTCCAGAACACCAACATCGGCGGCGGCGATTTCCCGTTCATGGAATATCTCGTGCTGGACACGAAGGCAAACCGGTTTTTCCACGTTCCGTGGGATTTCGACATCGTCCTGCCGCAGACCGGCGCGTGGCTTTCGACGCAATCCACGCGGTTCCTCGAAAAGTACGATCCGTCGTATCCCGCCAGGCTCGCGGCGAGATGGCGCGCTTGGCGCGCGGGGGCGGCGTCGGACGAAAACCTCTTCGGCGCATTCCGCGACAGGTGCAATGCGCTGGACGGCTACCTCGAGTCCGAAATTGCGCTCTACGAAAACCCTCCGGATCCCGTTGCGTGGATTCGCGGGCAGCGCAGCGGCGTCGAAAACGCCCTGCGCAAGCAGCTCCGCATCATGGACGAAAGGTTCGGAAAAGACCCGGACTAGACGCCGCCGCCGGATTTCAAGACCTCAAACAGGAGAAAAGCAGATGAAACTCGACTTTTGCGCCATTCCCGAACAGACAATCCCGCGCTTCAAGGGGGGAGAAGGCGAAATCAACACCCGGATGTACTGGGACGGCTCTACGCGCATCATGCGCGCCCGGCTCGCCCCCGGCTGCTCCATCGGCCTTCACCGCCACGAAAACAACAGCGAGGCGATATACATCCTCTCCGGGCGCGGCACCGCGACCTGCGACGGCGTTGCCGAACCGCTTGCCGCCGGCCAATGCCACTTCTGCCCGATGGGGCACGAGCACCAGCTCGTGAACGACGGCACGGAAGAGCTGGTCTTCTTCGCGGTCGTCCCGACGATTGCCGATTCAAGTGCGTCCTGAAACAATCATTTCGACCTCGGAGGATTTGGAAAAATGAAGGAAGATTCAATCGCAAACATCGGGTGCGTGGCCCTGAAGGGGCGGCTTGGCGAAAAACTCGATGCGATGATTTCGCATCATGTCGAAGCGACCGACGTCGATTACATAACCGCGCCGTTCCTGGAAAAGACCGAGACCCGCGGCTGGTGGCAGACGGAGTTCTGGGGCAAGTGGATGCATTCCGCCGTGCCGTATTTCTTCTACCGCCCGTCCCCCCGGCTGCTCTCGAAGATCGAACGCGGCGTGGAGCGCATGTTGTCTTCGCAGGAGAGCTGCGGCTACATCGGCAACTATCCGCAGCCGCTGCGCTGCGGCGAAGGCTGGGACGTCTGGGGGATGAAGTACACGATGATGGGGCTGCTGCACTACTGCGACCTTTCGTCGCGCCTCTCAGGCGCCGCCGCCCCCGAATTCGCCTTTGCCGACACGGAAAAGACGCGGCGGCTCGCCGGGCGCGCGCTCGACGGCTGCCGACGGCTTTGCGACTACTTGATCGGCCAGCTCGGGCCGGGCGGCGAGCGCGGCGTCGCGCTCTGGCAGACCGGCAACTGGTGCGGCTACGCTTCGTCGTCGGTCCTCGAGCCCGTGGTGTGGCTTTACAACCGCACGGGAGACACGCGCTACCTCGATTTCGCCGAATACATCGTGCGGGGTCTTTCGGAGCCGCAGGACGGGCCGCGCCTCGTCGATCTGGCGCTCGCGGGAGTTTCCGTCGCCGACCGCAACGGCCACGGCAACGCGGCCGAGAGCGGCGACACCTACGTGATGAAGCACAACCGCTGGAAGGCGTACGAAATGATGTCGTGCTACCAGGGGATGCTCGATTTCGCCGACGCCGCCGACGCTTCTTCGCCTTGCCGCATCGATACCGCAGCCCTGCGCCGGGCGGCGACCATGGCCGCCCGCGACATCGCGCGCGAGGAGGTGAACCTCGCCGGGGGATGCGCTTCGAGCGAAGCGTGGTACCACGGCGCAAGCCGCCAGTTCCTGCACTACACGCGGCTTCAGGAGACATGCGTCACGACCACCTGGATGCGCCTTTGCGAGCGTTTGCTCTCCCTCACGGGCGAGTCGGC
>JAFSUV010000156.1 GCA_017450425.1 Kiritimatiellia bacterium | reverse complement strand
TAGTCCGAACACGCGGTTTTTCGACTGGCAAGGCCCGCACGATTCTCCGGGCGGCCGGGCCGAACGGCCCGGCCGCCTTTTTTCGCAGACCGGAAAAGCGCAAATGGAAACGATCAACGTAAATCTCGTCGGCGTGGGCGGGCAAGGCATCCTGCTCACGGCGGACATCCTCGCCAGAACCGCCGCCGAAGCGGGTCTCGACGTAAAGAAGAGCGAAATCCACGGCATGAGCCAGCGCGGCGGCTCGGTTTCGAGCCAGGTCCGCATCGGGGAAAGCGTCCTTTCGCCGATCATTCCGGGCGGAGAGGCGGACATCCTCGTCGCCTTCGACGAAGTCGAGGCGATCCGCGCATTTCCGTCGGTGCGCCCCACGGGGAAGGCGCTTGTGGACCGCCGCTACCTCGTGCCCGTCACGGTTTCGTCGGGACAGACGCCGGCGCCGGCCGACCCTTCGGCCACGCTGGAAAAAATCTTTGCGGGGCGGCTCTACAGGCTCGACTCCGTGAAACTCGCCGAAGAGGCCGGCAACCGCCGCACGGCCAACATGGCGATCGCCGGCGCGCTCTCCACGCTGCTGCCGTTTCCCTGCGAAGCGTGGCTCGCCGCCATGCGCGGCCGGATACCGGAAAAACTCGTCGGCGCGAACATCGAGGCGTTCAAGGCCGGCAGGGCGGCGGTCGAAGCGGCCGTTTGACACTCCAACGGTATTTTTCTAGAATCTTGCGCGTTTTTCACGACGAACGATTTTCGGGAGCTTACAGGTGAGCGTAATAGACGAACTTTTCGCCCTGCAGGAGCAGGACGCGACGATAAAAGAGTTTCAGAAGCAGGTTGCGGACATTCCGAAGCGCCGCGCCCGCGAAGAAGCGGCCAGCGATTCGCACCGCGCCGCGCTCGAAGAGGCGAAGGCGCAGCTTGCGGAAGGCGACGCCCGCATCCGCGAAATCGAGGAATCGATCGAAACGTCGCGCGCGAACGTCGCGAAATGGGAGAAAGTCCGCGCCGGATTGAAGAGCGAAGCGGAACTGCGCGGCATGACGAACCAGATCGAGCGCGCCGAGCGCGAACGCAAGGACGCGGAACTGAGGCTCGAGCACGCGCGCGCGATCGTCGCCGCCGCCCGCGAGTCCGTCGCCGCCGCCGAAGCGCAGTGCGCGGAGAGCGAAGCGGCGGCGAAGATGTACATCGCGCGTCTCAACGTGCGCCTGGCCGAGACGCAGCGCCGCCTCGCGGAGGCGCAGAGCGCGCGCGCCGCCCTCGTTTCTCCGCTCGAAGCGCCGGAAAAGCGGCAGTTCCTGTCGTACTACGAGCGCCTCGGCCGCCGTTTCTGGCCGGTCGCGGTGCGCGTCGGCGCCTCTTCGGCCAATTGTCCGGGATGCCACATGGCGCTCACGGCTTCGAAGCTCCAGGAGGCGCACCGCAACTCGCTGCTGGCCGACACGCCGGAAAAGATGCACACGGTGTCGTGCGACTACTGCGGAAGATTGATCTTCAAATGACGCGCCGGACGGAGGGCGGATGGATCGCCGCGCCGCAATGGCGGGGAGGAAAGTCCGGACTCCACAGGGCAGGGCGCCCGGCTGCAGTGGCCGGGAGGGCGCGGGCAAACCGCGCCGATGGAAAGTGCCACAGAAAACAGACCGCTGCGGGGTTTCCCGCAGCAAGGGTGAAAAGGCGGCTCAAGAGACCACCGTCCGCCGGGGAGACCCGGCAGGCAAGGCAAACCCCGCCCGGAGCAAGACCGAACAGGAAACGCATCGCGCTGCCCGCGCGGGTTTCCCCGAAAGGGGCGGCGTTTCGGGTAGGTCGCTCAAAAGATGAATGATCCAGCCCGCCGATTTTGGCGGATACAGAATCCGGCTTATGAAGCCCTCCGTCCGACGCTTTTTCCACGCTTTTTCCGCTGCCGCCGCGATCGCGGCGGCAGCCGGCGCGGCAGCCTGGCTCGCCTTTGAAATGCGTCCGCGCGGCGGTCGCGATGCGGGTTCGCCGGCCGCAGCCGGCGGAACCGCCCCTTCCGAAAGCCGCGAAACCGCGTCCGGCGGCGATTCCGGGTCGCCTCTCGCGGCGCTCGGCACGGTGCTGGAAGCGTCGCGGCCATCGGAGGAAGGCTCGCTCGCAAAGCGGTTCCGCCTCGCGGGAACGATCCTCGGCGCATCGACCGGCGGCGCCGGAGAACCCATGGCGGTGATCGACGACCGCGAGACCGTGCGCCAGTGCGTCGTCGTGCGCTCGATGGAGGTGGTGCCCGGCGTTGTCCTTTCCGCCGTCGGGCAGGATTTCGCCGTGCTTTCCGGCCCGAACGGAGAGGAAACGCTGCGGCTCGGCGAAAAAGGCGCCGCCCGCGGATCGGGTCCGGCGTCGCGCCCCGGCAGCGCGGATGCGCCGCGTGGCGGAACCGCGCCCGCCTTGTCGAGCCGCGAAGAGGCTGCGGCGAAGTTTGGCGGGATGGAAGTCTTTCCCGACCGGTGGCGCTTCGACAGGGAAAAGGTGATCGCCTACTACGAAGAGCTGCGCTCCGAGCCGGAAAGGCTTTTGGCCGTCTTCGATTCGATGGACCCCGTGTACGTGCAGGACGATCTGACCGGCGAGCGCCGCATCGAAGGCTACGAGGTCGGCGTCGAAGGCGAAAACGACTTTTTCCTGGCGGCAGGACTGAAGG
>JAFSUV010000155.1 GCA_017450425.1 Kiritimatiellia bacterium | reverse complement strand
CGCGGAAGGGTCGAGCGCCAGATCGGCGCCGAGCGCCGCAGCGATGGCGCGCTTGGCCGGCGCCGGATCGGCGGCGATGACCGGCGCCGCCCCGGCGGCGCGCGCCAGTTTGACCGCCAACTGCCCCAGAACGCCCAGCCCCATCACGAGGACGCTCTCGCCGAACTCGAAGCGGCACTTGCGTAGCGCCGCCATCGGGAAGGTCGCGATATGCGTCCAGGCCGCCTCCTCGAACGAGACGCCATCGGGGATCGCGTAAACCTGGCAGTCCGCGACGGAGTTGAAAAGCGCGTGCTTCGTCCAGCTGGCGCACACGCGGTCGCCCGGCTTCACCGCCGCGACGCCCTCCCCTACCGACTCCACGACGCCGGAGAGGCTGTAGCCCAAGTGGCGCGGAAACACGGCCTTGTCGCCGTCCTTCACGTGCATGCCGATCATCGGATCGCCGACGAGGTTGGCGCGCTCGGTGCCGCTCGAGATGCAACTGCGGGCGCTGCGGACTACGACCCGGCCCGGTTCGGCGGCGGGCTTCGGCTTTTCGACGACTTCCGCGACGCAGGGGGACGTAAAGACTATTGACGGGTTTTCCACGGCTAGACCTCCAGTACGAGTTTCCCGCGGTTTTCGCCGGCCTGCATGATGCGGTGGGCTTCGGCGGCCTCGCGGATCGGGAGCGTCGCGTGGATGACCGGCGCGATGACGCCGCCCTCGAAAAGCGGCCAGGCTTCGCGTACGAGACCCGCGAGGATTTCCGCCTTTTCGGCGGGCGTGCGCGAACGCAGCGTCGAACCGATGACGCGCAGGTTCTTGCGCCAGAGCTGGTTCACGTCGAGCGTCGTCTCCGGCCCCGCCATCGAAGCAAGCGAAATCCAGCGGCCGCGATACGGCATCGTGGCGATGCACTTGCCCATGAGCGGACCGCCCACGGGATCGATCGCGACATTGGGCGGATTGGCCGCAAGTGTCGCCACGAGGTCGTCCTTGAAGCGGTTCACCGTGATGTCGGCGCCGAGGGAGAGGCAGAAGGCGCCGTTTTCGTCCGAGGCCACCTGCGCGATCACCTTCGCGCCGAAGACGTGCTTCGCGAGCTGGATGCAGGCGACGCCGAGACCGCCCTCCCCGCCGTTGATGAAGAATGTCTCGCCGCGCTTGATCTCGCCGACGATGCGCAGGTTGAGATAGGCCGTGGCATAGACCTCGGGGAGCGCGGCGGCCTGCGCGAAGGTGTAGCCCTTCGGAAGTGGCATGCACATCCCCTCCGGAACCGCGACGCGCTCAGCGTAGCCGCCGCCGCCCAGAAGCGCGCATACGGCGTCACCCGGCTTGAAGCGCCCGCCAGCCGGCGCTTCGCGCACGACTCCGGCGCACTCCAGCCCCGGCCAGAGCGGCCATTCGGGCGGCGGCGCGTAGATGCCCGCGCGCTGCATCAGGTCGGCGCGGTTCACTGCGGCCGCCTTCACATCGATGATGACGTCGAACTCGCCGTGGCATCCGGGATCGGGAACTTCGCTCCACGCGAGCGCGTCTTTGCCTTCAATTGTCAATGCATGCATTGTTGTGCCTTTTTGTTGGTCGATAGATCAGATTGACGCCGTGCGGAACGGCTCGGCGGCCTGGACGAGAAGCGGGCCGGCAACGGGCGGAGGCGCCGAAACCGCAGATTCGGCGACACCGCCCCAGCTGCGCACGAGCGGGCCGTCGAGATTTTCGACGGTCGTGCCACCAAGCGAGAGCGAGCGCAGATGCGCGGCCCGGATGAATTCGCGCTGCGGCGGCGAGAACGAAATGCGGCAGCGCTCGAGCGCGAGCGAGAGCGGCGCGGCTTCGTCGCCGTAGGCGCAGAGGCTCATGCCGACGCGCCGCGCTTCGACGTCCTCGAACCGGATCGATTCGAGCGGGCGCCCCTTCTGCCAGACTTCGTTGCCGGAAAAGTTGTAGTGCAGGAAGCGCTCGGCGTTGTCGAGGGAGCAGCGGCGGATCGCGATGTCGCCGGGCGCGTGGCGAACCTTGAGCGTAAAATCGGCGTAGTACGTGAAGAGCGCGAGCATCGTGCGCCGGCCGGCGCCGGGGGCGCCGTGGGAGCCGGAGACCTGCTCTTCGCGTGTGAGCGTGTTGCGGATCGGGTATTCGCCAGGGCCGAGGCAGCGGCAGTCCTCGATCGCGACGCGGCGTCCGCCGAAACGGAATGCGCTGCACGCTGTGTTGAGATCGCAGCCGCGCACGGCGACGTCCTCGTTGTCGAAGCCGGCGACGCAGTCGTCGCCGGTCTTCATCGTGCAGCGGTCGATGGCGACGCGGTCGCACGAGCAGAAGTGGATGCCGTCGTGGCCGCCGAGGATCGTCAGGCCGGAAAACGAAATGTCGCGGCAGCGCCAGAAGGCGTGCGCCCAGTTGCCGGTGTTGCGGATTTCGTAGCCGCGCAGTTCGAGGTTTTCGCAGTCGTGCGCGGAAATGCCGTGTACGCCCCGGAAGCCCTCCTCCCCGAGCGGGTCGAAGGAATCGCAGCCGTCGATGGCGGAGCCGGGTTCGCCGATGATTTTCGCGTCATGGGCGCGGTAGAGGCGGATGACGGCGTTGTTCCAGCGGCTGGCGGATTTGAGAAGATGGTCGTGCGTCTTGCGCGTGGCGGCGGGGAGCCAGACAACGCCGGGGGCGAACGCCTCCGGCGGAACCGGCTCGAGCGTGTCGCCGGCGAGGATGTCGTAGTCGGCGATGTCGCGCGACGCCTTCAGAACCGCGCCGGAACGCAGCAGAAGCGTCACGCCGGAGCGCAGGCGGAGTCCGCCAACCGGGTGGACTCCCGCCGCCACCTCGACGACGCCTCCGCCGCGCCGGAACGCGGCGTTGATCGCGGCCTGTATGCGCGGCGTGACGTCTCCTGGCTCTGCGGATATCGCGAATTGTGAACCGCTCGCGGTGCCGTATTCGGAAATGGGCATGGGTGTCAACCTCGGCGGGGGATTCTATTCCTTAACGGTGCCGGAGTCAATTCCAGAAGCGCGCGCAATGCGATGTGTTCCACCCGGGGATGGCGCGTTT
>JAFSUV010000154.1 GCA_017450425.1 Kiritimatiellia bacterium | reverse complement strand
GGCCATCGAGCCGCTCAACCTGCGCTCCGTCTGGATCCGCTCCGGCCTCACCTGCCAGAGCGAGCACGGCATGTGCGCCAAGTGCTACGGCCGCGACCTCGCCACGGGCAAGCCGGTCCAGATCGGCGCCGCCGTGGGCATCATCGCCGCGCAGTCCATCGGCGAGCCCGGCACGCAGCTCACGATGCGCACGTTCCACGTCGGCGGCACGGCATCGACTTCGGTGACGAGCACCGACCACGTGACGAGCGCCGCCGGCGAAGTGCGCTTCTCCGACGACCTGCGATATGTCGTGCGCGACAACGGCGACACCGTGGTCCTCAACCAGGGCGCGACCGTGTCGATCTACAAGGACGGCATGGAGGCGGACAAGTTCTCGCCGCCCATCGGCGCGACGGTCCACGCCCGCCCCGGCGACAAGGTCCAGGCCAAGTTCAAGCTCGCCGAGTGGGACGGCTACGCCACGCCGATTCTGTCCGAGCACCCCGGCGTCGTCAAGTTCAACGACTTCGTCGAAGGCGTCTCGGTCGAGAAGGAAGTCGATCCAAAGACCGGCGTCGCCCAGCTCAAGGTCGTCGAAACGAAGGAGAACCTGCACCCGCAGGTGATCGTCATGGGCGAAGGGGAGGGCGGCAAGCCCGTCGCCCTCGGCTTCTACTCGCTGCCGAACGACGCGATCGTCACGGTGAAGGACGGCCAGGCCGTCGCCGCCGGCGACCAGCTCGCCAAGACGACGCGCAAGGAAACGAAGACGCGCGACATCACGGGCGGTCTTCCGCGCGTGTCCGAGCTCTTCGAGGCGCGCCAGCCCAAGGACGTGGCGGAAATCGCCAAGATCGAGGGCGTCGTCGATTTCGGCGACAACGAGCGCGGCAAGCGCGTCGTCATCGTGCGCGATGCGACGACCGACACCGAGGAGCGGCACTACATCCCGATGGGCAAGCACATCATCGTCTATATCGGCGACCGTGTGCGCAAGGGCCAGCCGCTCACCGAGGGGTCGCTCTCGCCGCAGGAGATCCTCGAGGTGTGCGGCCGCGACGAGCTGCAGCGCTACCTCGTCAACGAGGTGCAGTCCGTTTACCGCCTCCAGGGCGTCGAGATCAACGACAAGCACATCGAGATCATCGTCCGCCAGATGCTGCGCAAGGTGAAGATCACCAATCCCGGCGACACCCGCTTCCTCTGGGGCGACCAGGTTTCGCACGAGCAGTTCATGAAGGTGAACGAAGAGGCGATCCTCGAAGGCAAGCGCCCTGCGGAAGCGCAGCCGATCCTGCTCGGCATCACCAAGGCGGCGCTCGAGACGGACTCCTTCATCTCCGCCGCGTCCTTCCAGGACACGACGCGCGTCCTCACGGACAACGCGACGCAGGGTGCGCACGACAACCTGCGCGGCTTCAAGGAGAACGTCATCATCGGCCACCTCGTCCCGGCCGGCACCGGCTTCCCGATGTACCGCTCCGTGAGCGTCCATGCGCTCGCAGAGCCGATCGCCGAGGAGGACATGCCGCTCTCGGAAGAGGAGAAGCTTCGCCGCGCCCAGATCGCCGAAGCCGAGGCCGAGGGTCTCAAGGAGGAGGCGACCTTCGCCGCCGCGCGCGCCGCCGCTTTGGCGAACCGCTCCGCAGAAGACGGCGCCGGGGAAGTCGAAGAGTCCGCCGAGTCCGCCGATGTCGGCGACTACGTTCCGGATGGCGACTGGTCCGATGGCGAGCTCGGCTCCGCCGCCGACGCCGCCGCCGCGGATCTCGCCGCCGCCGCCGCCGACTTCGAGGACGAAGAGGCCGAAGTCCAGGACGAGGGAGACGACGAGTAGCGCCGGGCGTCCCGGACGCATGCAAAAAAGGCCGGCGCGGCTTCAGCCGCGCCGGCCTTTTCCCTTGGGCTGGCGCATTATTGCGCGTTTGCCTTGCGCAAGGCCGCGGACGTTTCCTTTTTGAGCCGCGAGAGCTTGCCGCGCAGGAGCACCGACTGAGTCGCCGAAACGCGATCCACGAAAACGATGCCGGAGAGGTGATCCACCTCGTGCTGCACGGCGCGGGCGAGCAACCCGTGAACCCGCGCCGAATAGTGCTTGCCGTCTTCGCCCATCCAATCGACGGTGACGGACCTGGCGCGCGTGATTTGCGCCGAGATGCCCGGGAAGCTGAGGCATCCCTCCGAGCCGCGCTGCGAGCCTTCGGCTGCGGACACCACCGGGTTGAACATGATCATCGGCATGCGGACCGCAGCGTTGAGGGAAGCGTCGCTTCCCTGCGCCGAAGGCGGCACGTCGATTACGCACAGCGCTTCCGTGCGGCCGATTTGCTCGGCTGCGAGGCCGACGCCGTCCGCCTCGTACATCTTGGCCAGCATCTCGTGCGCGAGCGTGCGCAGGGCGGGTGTCACCGCCTTGACCGGGATTGCCTTCTTTGAAAGCACGGGGTCGCCGTATTTCGCGATATCCATGGCTTCCCCGGACTTTTATTCGTTCACATCGACGCCGAGCAAATCGAGCAGGCGCGAAAGATCGTCGTTGCCGAAGAAGTCGATCTCCAGGCGCCCCCGGCCGTGGCGGCCGTTTGCGTAGGTGACGGACGGCACGACGCGCACCGGCGCGGAAAAGCGGCTGCCGATCTTGTCGGCGAGCGTCTTCACGTAGTCCGGCGGGATGTCCGTGGCCGGACGGACCCGGTGGGCCGGCGCTTTGGCGCGCGAAGCGATGCGGCGCTCGAGCGCGCGCACGGTAAGCCCCTCTTCGATGCATTCGCGCCCGAGCTGGGTGCGGGCGCCGTCGTCCTCCACGCCGAGAAGCACCTTCGCGTGCCCCGTGGAGAGAAGCCCTTCGCCGAGGAGCTGCTTGAGCTCGTCCGGGAGCTCGAGCAGCCGCATCGTGTTGGCGACCGAGGCGCGGGCCTTGCCGACGCGCTCGGCGATCTCCCCCTGCGTGAGCTTGAACTCGTCGGCGAGCGCCTTGTAGCCCTCCGCCTCTTCGATCACGTTCAAGTCCTCGCGCTGGAGGTTTTCGACGAGGGCGATTTCGGCCGCGTCGCGGTCGGGGGCGTCAACCAAAAGCACGGGCACGGTTTCCATGCCGAGCTTCTGGGCCGCCCGGAGCCGCCTTTCACCGCCGATGAGCTCGAAAAAGCCGTCCTTGCGGCGGCAGGCGAGCGGTTGCACGATCCCGTGGGCGCTTATCGAATCGGCGAGTTCGGAAAGCGCCTCCTCGTCGAAAAACCGGCGGGGCTGCCACGGAGAGCGGCGGATGAGCGCCACGGGGACATCGACCACGGTGCGCCGCTGCGCCTCCGCGGCGGCGGCGGGCCGGACCTCGGCGGATTCCGCCTTCAGATCCGCCGGCGCCCTGCCGAGAAGCGCGTCGAGGCCGCGCCCGAGCCCGCCGAGGCGGGCGGGCCGCCGCGCGCCCTCGGCAAGCCGCACCGTGGGGGCGGGCTTGCGCGCAGGCGCTTTGACGGACTTGCCGGCCTTTTTGCCCGTTGGCTTGGCCATGGCCGGCTTTCTACTCCTGCACGACCCAGACCTTGACGGTCTGCGTCACTGCGGGGTGGAGCTTCAGCTCGACGTCGTACGTGCCGAGCGACTTGATGTTTTCCTCGAGCTGCACCATTTCGGCCGTCACTTCCGGGAAGCCCAGAAGCTCGAACGCCTTGGCGATCTGCGCGGCATCGACCGAGCCGTAGAGATCTTCGCCTTCGCTCACCTTGGCGCGGATCGTGACGGAGGCGTCCTTCAGCGAGCCGGCGAGTTTCGTCGCGGCGTCGATCAGCGCCTTGCGGACCTTTTCCTGCTCCGCCTTGATCTTCGCGATGCGGCGGCGGGCGCTTTCGGTGACGAACTCCGCCTTGCCCTGGGGGATGAGGTAGTTGCGGGCGTAGCCGTCCGCGACCTTCACCACGTCGCCGGCGAGGCCGAGCTTGTCGATGTCGGTGACGAGAAGAACTTCGGTTGCCATTTCTTCGTTCCTTTCTCCGCTGCTTCGCCTAGGCCATGAGGCCCATGGAACGGGCGCGGCGGACGCCCTGTTTGACTTTGCGCTGCTGGACGGACTTGAGGCCGCTCATGCGGCGGGGCATGATTTTGCCCTGCTCGTTGACGTAGCGCTTGAGGAACTCGACGTCGTTCACGTCGATGACCGTGACGTCGCCGTTCGGGTTGCGCTTGCGCAGCGGCGTCAGTTTGCGGGTCTTTGAATCTTTGCGGCTAGGCATGGTTTGATCCTTCGTGCTGTTTTGTTTGGAGATTCTGCTTAGTTGAACGGAATGTCGCGCCCTCCGTCGCGGGCGGGCGACGCGGCCGGCGGAGCCGAGGCCGGGTCGAATTCCGGCGTCTTTGCACCGATGAACTGGATGGATGTGGCGTTCACGCGCAGCTGGGAGCGGCGGTGGCCGTCGCGATCCGTCCATTCCTCGGTGGCGAGACGCCCCTCGACCAGGACCTGGCTGCCCTTCGAGAGGTATCGGTGCGAAGTCTCGGCCTGGGTACCCCACGCCGCGACATCGACGAACACCGCCTTTTCAACCGTGTCGCCCGACCGCGTCCGGTAGGAGTCGTCCACCGCCAGGCGGAAGCGGCACAGCGAGGTGCCGCTTGCCGAATGGCGCAAGTCCGGCTCGCTCGCGAGCCGGCCGAGGAGGTACACTCTGTTGAGGGACGCGGACATTGTGCGACCGTTAGACTCCGGCTTCCGCCTCCACCTCGGCCGCGGCTTCGGCCGCGGCGGTTTCGGCCGCCATCTTCGCTTCGAGCGACGCCTTGAAGGCGGCGCGGCGGGCGTCGTCCTTCGCCTTGGCGGCCTCGATGCGCAGGTTGCGGGTGCGGAATTGGATGCGGAACGTATCCTCGTAGAGGCGGAAACGCTCGCGCATCTTGGCGATGGCCTCCGGCTCGGCGTCGAACCGCACGACGGCGTAGATGCCGGTGTCGTGCTTCGCCATGGTGCGCGCGAACGGGCGGCGCCCCATCACTTCCTTCGATTCGACCGAAGCGGCGAGCGCCTCGAGTTCGGCCGCGAACCGCTCGAGCGCCTTCTCGGCGCCGTCGTCGGTGATGGAGGCCGCGAAAATGACCAGTGCTTCGTATTTCTTGGACATGGCTTCTTCTTTCGTGTTTGGAAACTTCGTGTTTTCTAGACCGTCTCCGGACCGTTGTACTTGTTCATGGCGAAGTCAACGCCCTTGTCCGCCACGCAGAGCGCGGCTTCGGCGGCGAGCGCGATGCCGCGCCCCACCGCTTCTTCGTCCTCTGCGTCGATCCGCCCGAGGACGCGCGAGACAAGGTCGGGCACCGGGTGGCGCCCCATCCCCACTCCGATGCGGACGCGGGGGTAGGTCTGCGTGCCGAGCCGCTCGGTCACGGACTTGAGGCCGTTGTGGCCGCCGTCCGAGCCGGACGGGCGCACCCTGATGCGGCCGGGGTCGAGGTTGACCTCGTCCACGATCACGATCACGTCCTCCGGCTTCGCCTTGTAGAAGGCGGCGAGGGGCGCGACGGCGTCTCCGCTCAGGTTCATGAACGTCTGCGGCTTCGCTATGAGAAGCGGCGAAGCGCCGCCGCGCGCTTTCGCGACGTGCGCCTTCCACTTCGGCTCCGCCTTCCACGACGCGCCGAGCGACAGCGCCAGCGCGTCCGCGGCGCGAAACCCCGCGTTGTGCGGAGTGCGCTCGTATTCGCGGCCTGGGTTGCCGAGCCCGACGATGATCTTCATGGCGTCCGGAGGGTCAAGGTCTATTTTTTGCCTTTGGCCGGCTTCTTTTCTTCGGCTGCGGCGGCGGCTGCCGGCGCGGCGGCGATTTCCTCTTCGACGGCCGCGACGTTGGCCACGACCTGCTCGGCGTCGTCAACGACGGTGAATTTCTCCGCGTCGAGGGCGAGGTCCTTCACCTTCACGTCGTCGCCTTTGTGAAGCGCCGAGACATCGACGGCGAGCGTCTCGATCGCGTCCTTCGGCAGGCACGCGACCTGCACGGAGCGCAGCTGCTGCTCGAGGACGCCGTTTTCGGCGCGCACGCCCACGGGGTCGCCGAGGAGGCGCAGCTGGACGTGTACGTGGATCTTCTTCGCCGGATCGATTTCGCCGAAGTCGGCGTGCGTGATGCGACCCGTGATGCCGTCGCGCTGCAGCTCGCGCACGAGCGCCGTGCGCACGGTGCCGCCGAGAGCGACGTGGGCGATGAATTCCGGGTTGGCGTGGCGGGCGACTTCGCGCTCGAAGTCGTGCGCGTTGAGCTGCAGCAGCTCCGTTTCGCCTTTCGTGGAGGCCAGCACCGCGGGGACGAGCCCTGCGCGGCGAAGCCTGCGCGCTGCGGACGAACCGTGCACTGTGCGCACTTCCGCGGCGATGTTTGTTTCTTGTGCCATTTTTGGCGCCTTTCTTGGTTTTGGTTGGAAATCCTAGATGAACAGCGAGTTCACCGATTCGTTGTTGTGGATGCGGCGGATCGCCTCTCCGAAAAGTTTCGCGACCGAGAGCGTCACCACCTTGTCCTCCGGCGCGAACGCGGGCTGCGGTACGGTGTCCGTGACGATCAGCTCGTCGATGGCGGAGGCGCGGAGGCGCTCCAGCCCGGCATTCGTCAGCTGGCTGTGCGTCACGGCCGCGTGGACCGACGCCGCGCCGCCCTTGCGGCAGAAGTCCGCCGCCGCGCACAGCGTGCCGCACGTGCTCGTGAGGTCGTCGATCATGATCACGTCCTTGCCGGATACGTCGCCGACGAGCGAGAGGGCCTCCACCTCGGAGCCGCTTTTGCGCTGCTTGGCCACGATGGCGAGCCCGCACCCGAAGCGCTGCGAGTAGTTGTACGCCTTCTTTACGGAGCCGGTGTCCGGCGCGACCACGACGGGTGCCGGGAAGTGCTTGCGCGAGAGGTAGTCCGTGATCACCGGATCGGCGTGGAGGTGATCGACCGGGATGTCGAAGTAGCCGACGATTTGCGCCGCGTGCAAATCCATCGTGAGGATGCGGTTCGCGCCGGCGGCGACGAGCAGGTTCGCGACGAGTTTCGCCGTGATCGGCACGCGCGGCTGGTCCTTGCGGTCCTGGCGCGCGTAGCCGTAGATCGGCAGCACCGCCGTGATGCGGCCGGCGGAGGCGCGGCGCAGGGCGTCGATCATGATGAGAAGCTCCATCAGCATCTCGTTGGGGCGGCCGCAGACCGACTGGATCACGAATACGTCGCGCCCGCGGACGCTGCCGGCGACTTTGACGAACGTCTCGCCGTCCGGGAATTTCACGATCTCGCACCGCCCCAGCGGCATGCCGAGCGACGCCACGATTGCTTCGGCGAGTGCCGGATTCGATGTGCCGGAGTAGATTATCATGGGAAGCGTGGGGGATGGGAGTTGAGGAGAAGCGGAGACGGGGAGGGAAGGGGGGGGGGGATTTGCCCGACCAGGATTCGAACCTGGACTCAGAGCACCAAAGGCTCGTGTGCTGCCATTACACCATCGGGCACTGTTTGGAGGACTTCGATCCAGGCGTTCCCCCGCAGCGCCCGGCGAATCGCTTCGGCGCTTTCCCTGCTTTTCGCAAGCCCGAAGACCGCCGATCCACTCCCCGAGAGAAGCGTTCCCAAAGCACCGCCCTCACGGAGCGCCAGGCAAAAGCGTTCAGTCGAGGGGTAAAGCCGGAAAACAGTGTCCTGCAGGCCGTTGAAAAGCGAACGGGCGCAAGCCGCCGCATCGCCGTTTCGAACGGAACGGATGCAATCATCGCATAAACCGGGGGGTGGTGTCAAGCGGGGTGGGGCGGAGCCGTCTGCGCGGTCGCGGTCGAAGGCGGCGAAAACGGACTTGGTGGAGACGCTTTCTCCGGGGAAAACGGCCGCGAGCCACATCGGCGGCGTGCCGCAGCGCGGAGGGAAGAGGCGTTTGAGCGCTCGCCGCGCCCTTCGGCCAGCACGGCGCCGCCGAGCATCATGGCCGGGACGTCGCTGCCGACTTCCGCGCCGACGGCGAGCCAATCGCGCTCCGGCATCTGCGGCGCCCAGAGCGCGCGCAGGCAGGCGAGTACGCCTGCGGCGTCGGCGCTGCCGCCGCCCATCCCGGCGCCGATCGGGATTCGCTTTGCGACCCGGATGGCGCAGCCCCGGCTTTGGAGCGATCGCACCGCGAGGGCGCGCCGCATGGCGCTGGTGGCGCGCAGGCAGAGGTTGTCGCCGGGCTGGAGGGCGTCAAGGGGCGCGCCGTCGATGCCGCACGGCGCGATTTCGCACGTGTCCGTTTCGCCGGGGCGCTCCTCCACGTACACGGTGTCGAAGAGTGAAACGGGCATGACGACGCTTCTTAGGTCGTGGTAGCCGTCTTCCCGCCGGCCGAAAACTTCGAGCGTGAAGTTCGTCTTCGCCGGCGCTTCTATCGTCATGCGCGCCATCGCCACGGTACCGGTTTCGCGTCCAATTTCGTCATGCCCGCCGCGCCGGGATGCGCCCTTTCCTTAAACCGGATCCAGAAAAGTCAAAACGACGATCATCCACGCGATAAGGATGACGAAGAGCCCCCCGATCCCGATGCCGATTCTTCCAGCCCGGCGGAGGGCGGAGGCGGCCGGCGCCCCGCAAAACATCCACCTTCCGGGCGAATTCCGGAAAAACCGCCATGCGCAGCATGTCGCTGCCGTGGAAAGCAGCAGCGGCGGGGCGATAAACAACGCGAAGCCCGGAAGTTCGAGCAGAAACTCGTGGAGCCACGCCGGAAGGCCAATTTCACCGGCCCTCTTGACAAGCGCGTGTCCTAGCGACGCCGAGCATTCGCTCCTTGCCTGGCTGCCAAATCCGAGCAGTTGGTGCCAGAAAAGCTCGTCGCAGACGATCCCGCCTGTGATGAGCCAGCAGAAAAGAAAGTCGTATGCCCACGCGGCTGTTTTTCGTAGTTTTCCCATTGTGGAACTCCCGTTTTCCTTGGTCGCGGACCCGTTTCAAGTCAACGCCGCGACAACCCCGAAGCATACCGGAACTTGAGTCCATCCGCAATCGATTTACACATGTTTTCAATTTTGTCACGCAGAGGCGCAGAGAAAGCAGAGGCGCAGAGCCTCCTCCTACGAGACTTATCCCCCAAAATTTGAGAATTTATAACTATCGGATTTCATGAGACCTTGAGAAATCAAGGGTTTTTGCGCTTGCTCTTTGCGCGAAAAATGCGGGCTGACTTTTCCCCTGATGCGGGCCTTTGTGAAAAGGGTCGAAATGCCGGGCGCGCCCTGCGGGCCGCGACGGCGCGCCGCTCGGAGCCGTCGGCCTCGAGGCGTGCAGGCTTCTTCGGCCTCCGTCCCGCTTCGCGGCGCATCCGCCGCGCCTCCGGGACTGCC
>JAFSUV010000153.1 GCA_017450425.1 Kiritimatiellia bacterium | reverse complement strand
GCGACCGCACGCCCTCGTTCAAAAAACCGTGGGAACGCGACGGCGAACGGCGGTTTGACGACGGCGACGGCTTCCGGAGCCGCGACCGCAAGCCTTCCTTCGGCGACCGCAAGCCCCGCTTCGGCGACCGCAAGCCGTCGTTCAAAAAACCGTGGGAGCGCGACGGCGATGCCGGGGAAAAGCCGTGGAGCCGCGAGCGCCGCGACTTCGGCGAGCGCCGCGACTTCGGCGAGCGCCGCGAGAATCGGCCTTTCGCTCCGAAAAAGCCGCGCACGGCGCCGATCCCCGATGAAGGCGAGCTTGTCTTCGGGCGGCAAAGCGCGCGCGAGATACTTCGCGCCGCGCGGAGGCCGGTGCGGCTGCTCGCGCTTGCGGACGGCGTGAAGGACAGTCCGGAAATCGACGAGATCCGCGCCCTTGCCGAAGAGCGCGGCGCGCGCATCGAGATGCACCGCCGCGAAGACATCGAGGCGTGGACGAACGGAGCCAACCACCAGGGCGTGGCGCTGTTCTGCGAAGAGTACCCCTACGCCGAGCTGGACGAAATCGCCGACGCCCTTGCGAAAGCCGAAGGGCCGGCCACCGTCGTGGTGCTCGACCATGTGCAGGACCCGCAAAACCTGGGATCGATACTCCGCACGTGCGAATGCGCGGGGGTCCTGGGAGTGGTCATACCGGTCGATCGCGCCGCCGCCGTCACCGCAGCAGCCGTCAGGGCTTCGGCCGGCGCGGCGGAGCACCTCGCGATAGCGCGCGTCTCCAACCTCGTCGTCGCGCTCGAGCGCTTCAAAGGCGCGGGGGCGTGGATTACGGGCCTCGAAGCGGTCGAGGGCGCGACGCCGTACGACCAGATCGACTTCAAAGGCAAGGCGTGCATCGTCGTGGGGTCGGAGGCGCACGGCCTCTGCTCTCCGGTGCGCAACGCCTGCGACACGCTGGCGAAGCTCCCGCTCCGCGGCCGCGTAAACTCCCTCAACGCCGGCGTCGCCGCCGCACTCGCAATTTACGAAGCGCTCCGCCAGCAGGGCGGGGGCCTCGCAAAAGCCACAAGCGAACAAAAACAAGAAACCACATCACCATCGTAATATCCATGGACGCTCAATTCGACAACGGACAAACCCGGCAGCAGCAGGACGACGGGCGGCAGCCCCCGGTGCAGGAATCGGCTCTCGGAGTCGTGGGGCGCAAAGTCCGCGCCATATTCGCCTCGACGGCGCCCGAGCCGCAGCGGGAAGCGGCCGGGTTCGCCCCCGCGCCCCAGACGGCGGCCGCAGGGGCGCCGTCGCTCGTCATCATCCGCAACTGCTCCACCAAGCAGGTGCTCGATTCGCTCCTCGCGGAGCTCGGCGGCTCCGCCGACGTCTCCGGGCGCTACTTCGCGCCGGCGGTGCAGGACGTGGCCAGGATCAAGCAGGTGGCGGCTTCGCACGAACTCTTCATGAAGGAGTCGCGGATTCGCGACGTCGTGGTGCTCGACCTCATGGTCGATCGCACCATCCACCCCTTCCAGCCCGCACACCGCCACCCGGCACCCCGCCGCCGCTTTTTCGACCGCGGCGCAAATTAAGTCCGCCCGTCCGCAGCGCCGCATCCGCGAATGTTGATTTTCATCGCGGTTTGCGGTATGCTTCGGCAACGGAGCGGCACCCCAGCCCCTTTCAAGCCAAACATCAGGATTCCCGCCATGGGCACACTTCTAAAAGTACTCAATGTTTTCATCCTCGTCTTTGCAGCGGCCGCGTGTTTCTTCGCCTACGGCAATTTCGGCAAACTCAAGGAAAGCGCGGAGCGCGCCGAAAAGCTCAAGGACGCCGTGATCTCGCTCGGCACCACGCTCGAAGCGGCGGAGCCTTCGTTCGACGGCGTGGCGAACCACACGGCCTGGGACATCGACGACGTGTCGGAGCGCCCCGTCGATGCGCCGACGACCGACGATTTCTGGGATTCATACCTCGACCAGTACGAGCTCGCCGCCAACGAGACCCTCAACCTCGGCCGCAAGCGCGACCAGCTCGGGCAGCTCTACAGCATCGATCCGGCGTCCAACAAGCCGCGCAAGGGCGCCGACGGGAAGAACCTGACCACGGGCAAGGGCACGATGCAGGATCTCCTCGACGACACGGTCCAGCGCGCCAAGGAACAGTACTCGCTCCTCAACAAGACGCGCCAGCAGCTCATCGAAGTGCGCGAGAAGCTCGACGACGTGGCCGAGATGCTCAACTCCGAAAAGCGCGCCCGCCGCGACGCCCTTGCCCAGATCGCGCAGTTTAGGAGCGCGGCCGAGGCCGTTCAGGCGCAGCTTGCCCAGAAGGACAGCCTCGTCGCCCAGGCGAACCGCGAAAAGACCGATCTTGAAGACCAGATCGCCGACCTCCGCAGCGTG
>JAFSUV010000152.1 GCA_017450425.1 Kiritimatiellia bacterium | reverse complement strand
GGCTCGTTCTGGCCGAACCCGAATGCCGCCGACTACGTGCCGGCGCTGCGCGCGGCCTACGAGGAAATCAAGGCCGCGGACCCGGCTGCGCGCGTGTGCTTTGGCGGCACGGCGGGCGCGGACTCCAACTTCATTGACGCCGCCTACCGCGCCGGCGCGAAGGATTTCTTCGACATTCTCGCCATCCACCCCTACTGCGCCCCGCAGCCGCCGGAGCACTTCCTCGACGAGGCGCTCGGGCGCGTCCGGGGCGTCATGGCGCGGCATGACGACGCCGGCAAGCCGATCTGGATCACCGAAATCGGCTGGCCCACGCACACGGCGGCGCTGCCGGAGCAGAACCTCCTGCTCGCGGGGCTTCGCGTGGCGCAGCCGGAGCGCAGCGTCTGGCGCGCGGGCTGCGTCGGCATCTCCGAGGACACGGCCGCCGCCGAATCCATCGCCGCCGGACTTCGCGCCATCCTGCCCGGCGGCTCCACCGCCGAGGCCTACACGCCCACAGGTCTTGTCGCCGCGCTGAAGGCCGGCGCGCTCGACCTCGTCGTGTATCCCATTGCCGAGGCCTTCCCTCTTGAAACGCTTGACGCCGTACGGGACTTTGTGGCGAAGGGCGGGACGCTCGTCGATTTCGGCGGCGCGCCGATGTGGTTCGCCTACAGCGGCGGGCAGTCCGCCGATCGCCTTGCGGACGGCCGGAAGCCGCGGGAGGCGGCCTGGGAGGCGCTGCGCATTTCCCTCGTCTTTCCGTCGAAGGAGAACGGGCTTTCGTCGCCGTCAACGGTGCGCGCCACGCCGGAAGGAATTGCGGCCGGTCTCCACAACGACCTCAACGGGTTCCCGTGCCATCGGTTCTTCGACGCCGCGCGGCTCCGGGAGGGCGACGAGATGGTGCCGCTCCTCGCGGCCGCCGGACGCGACGGACACGTTGGCGTCGGCGCTTGCGTCTATCGCTTCGGGAGCGACTACAGGGGGGCCGTCATTCTCTCCGGCAACATGTCGGTCGAAAAAGGCGGCAATAGCGAGCGCGAGCAGGCCGACTACATCCTGCGCGCGCTCCCCGTCGCGGCGCGGCATGGCGTGGAGCGCCTGTTCCTCTACGAGTTCCGCGCGCCCGAAAAGGCCGCCGACGACCGCGAATCGCACTTTGGCATCGTCCACGCAGACTTCGCGCCCAAAGCCGCATTTCATGCGCTCGCCGAACGTGCGGCGACGCAGCAGCAGAAGGCCGTCGATCGTGATCGATAGCGATCGATCGCCGTCGAAGGCAGTCGGGAGAAGGAAGTCGAGAGCAATCGAAGGAAATCGGAAGAAGAAACCATGAAACGCGCCCTACGTCATTCCTCATTCGCTTTCGCGGCGGCCATCGCCGCTGCCGTCGTTCTTGCGCCGCGTTCGGCGTCGGCTCTCGCCGACCCGGAGATGTTCGGCGTCTGCGAGCACGTGTCGGTCCGCACCGACATCTTCGGCGGCGAGTTCCAGCGCCGCGACACGGTGCTTTCCGGCCTTCGCGCCGCCGGGATCCGCTGGGTCCGCACCGATTTCCGCTGGATGGGCTGCACCTGGCCGTGGGAGACCGCGGGGGAATACAACTGGTACGACTTCGACTGCGTGTTCGATTCCGCTGCGGCGCACGGCGTTTCGATCCTGCCCATCCTCATTGGCGACAACCCATGGACGGGCGCAAAGGCGTTCAACGACCTGGACGGCTGGTGCGAGTTCGTGCGGCTCTTCGTCTCGCGCTACAAGGACCGGATCAGCGCCGTCGAAATCTGGAACGAGCCGAACATGGCCAATGCCTGGTCTGGCACCGCGGCGCAATATGTGACGCTGCTTCAGCGCTCCTACGCGGCGGTCAAGGCCGTGGATTCGTCGATCCGCGTCGTCCTTGGAGGACTGTCCGGCGATCCGTCGGACGATCTGGACGACCTCTATTCCGCCGGGGCGCAGGGCGCGTTCGACGTGATGAACTTCCACCCCTACAACGGCCAGCGCGCGCCGGCGGCCGAGTGGGAAACGTCGTCGGGATTCCTTGGCCTCACCAAGACCACGCAGTCCATCCCGATCTGGATCGACCGCGTCCGCGCGAAAATGAACTCCAACGGCGACTCCGGCAAGCCGATCTGGATCACGGAAATTGGCTGGTACACGGCCGGGGCGTCGGGGGCCGTGTCCGAGGCCGCGCAGGCGGAATACGTCGCCGCGCTCGTGCCGCTCGCGGTCTCGAAGGGCGTCGAGAAGCTTTTCATCTACGAGTTCCGGGCGCCGGAAGTCGAGCTCGACACCAACCAGGAGGAATCTCATTTCGGCATCGTCCACGCAGACTTCTCGCCCAAGCCCGCCTACCTGGCCTACCGCAACGCGATCTACGAGGCGGTCCACGGCGCCGCCGATCCCGACGCGGGGGCCGTGTTCCTTGTCGCCGCCGACGGCTGGGGCGTGCAGTCGGCCTCCGTGGCCGGGGGCTGGTTGGACGGCGCCGCCCCGCACGCGGACGCCGACTACATCGTGGCGCTTGGCGAAGAGCCGGGCCTCTGGACGATCAACGCGCCCGTCGAAACCGTCTTCGCGGGGCGTTCGCTGACGCTCGGGCAGGCGAATGGCGGGACTGCGGGAATGCTGCGCCTCCTCGGCTGGGGTTCGACCTTCGCCGTCCCGGACCTGCGCCTCAACGGCGGGTCGTGCCGACTCACCGGCTCGACGGGGAGCCTTGGCGAAACCCTTGCGGGGGCGGTCTCCGTGCGCACGACTGCTTCCAGGCCGTTTGCCTTCCGCGCCGATCCCGACGGCACGCGCGGCTTCACACTCGCGGCGACGCTCACCGGCGCGTCCGGCACGGCCATTGCGGCCGAAGCCGCCGCGAACGCCACGCTCGACATCTCCGTCACGGGCGGCGCATCGGCATACGCCGGGCAATACCAAGTGAACGGCGCCGCCGTCACGGCACGTTTCGCGGCGGCGGCCCTTGCCGGCCCGTCGGGCGCTGGCGCCATCGT
>JAFSUV010000151.1 GCA_017450425.1 Kiritimatiellia bacterium | reverse complement strand
GGTCGATAAGATCGTCCATCTCGTCGAACTCGCCTTGCGAGAGGCGCGCCCGCACGAGGCCGAGACGCGCGTGGACGTTGTCGGGGTCGTTTTCAAGCACCTTCAGGAACGCCTGTTCCGCCGCTTCGGCGTCGCCCATCTTGCCGTGGATCGCGCCCATCGCGAGCAGGATCGGCGACGCGCCGCCCACGGTCTTTTCGTTCACGCCGTCGCGAAGCGCGGCGTCGAGCGTGCCGAGTGCAAGCGAGGTCTGGCCGGTCAGCGCCCACGAGAGGCCGAGCGAGGCGAAGGCGTCCGGCGACGCCACGTAGCCCTGAGACCGGGAGAGTTCCCAGATTTGGAGCGGCTTCGTCATCTTGCGGCGGAAGGCGTCGAGCTCGGCGCGCACGGCGTCGCGCTCCTCGGTCCTCCCTTCGCGCTCAAGCACCGTGTACAGGTTGAGCGTGGCCGAGAGGTTGCTATCGTCGAAGGCGTGCACCTCGCGCCAGAGGGCGAGCGCGTCTTGCGCGCGATCCGCGGTGAGCATGCAGTACGCGAGGTTGTTGCCGATGAAGGAGGTGCGCTGCCGCACGATTCTGGCGATCGCCAGCATGAGCGGCGACGAGTCTTCCGGCACGGCATCGAGCTGCGGCGCGAGCTTTGCCGCGATCTTGCGCCACCCGGCGACGTCGCGGTCCATCGAGTCTCCGGAATCCGTCTGGAGCGGATTCGCCATCGGCGCGGATTCCGGGATGCCGACGAACGCGAGTCCGTGCGGATACGCCCGGTACGGACCGATGTTCCAGAGGTCCGGGAAAAACGTGAGCGCCACCCGGTTTGCCGCCTCGGAGTCGTGCCCGATGTACTCCTGGATGAACGGGAAAATGCCGAGGTCGAAGGCGTTCTTGAGAATCGGATCGGTTATCCTTTCGCGGAGTTTCCGCCGCCCGGCCGAGTTCGCCGAAGCCGCGAGATTGATCACGGAGAGCGGGACGCCGCGCTCCCGCGCGCGGATGCGGACGATGTCTTCGAGGATGGGGTCGGTGATCAGCAGGTCGCGCCCGTCGAGGCCGTCGAGAAGACCGTCGATGTACGTGAGGAGAAACGTCGCGCTGCGCGAATCCGCGGCCGTTTTCCCGATCCCCGCTTCGTATGAAAGGACCGCGACGCAGACGACCGCGACGAAAAACCGTGCGATCGCGCCGAAAAGGCGCGCGCCCGGAAAAGGCGGCGCGCCGGCGCGGTTGAAGAGAAAGAGCGCCTGCTGGTGGCACGCGATGAAGCAGTAGGCCAGCGACATTGAAGCCATCGTACTTGCGACGATTTGCTCCGGCCTCACGCCGAAAAGCCCCCACGGCGAGTACCGGGAGCCCGAAAGCACGAGCAGCGACGCGAGGAATATCGCCAGATCGAGAAAGCGCAGCGGCACGTACCGCGTACCGTCGAGCGCCCATTTCCCCGCCGCGAGCCAGGCGAGGAACGGGATCGTCGTGGTGAAGCCGATGATGAGCCAGTGCGACCGTGAAAAGCCGGAGAATGCGCCGGAAACCATGCCGGACACGAACACCTCGAAGACGCGTCCGGGGCCGCTGTAGTGCATGACACGGTATCCATCGCCGAGCGTAAACGCCCAGATGCAAATCGCAGCCACCGCACAGGCCGAAACTGCGGCGATCGCCCCCGGGACTGCAAGCGTGAGCGGTATCGGCCGGTCGCCCCGGAGCGCGCCGAATGCGACGAGCGCCGCGAAGAGCGGGAAAAACTGGAGCGCGGCCGGGGATTGCACGCACAGTACGCCGTAGAGCGCCGATGCGCCGTAGAGCGTCCACAGTCGATCCGTGGCGAGAAAACGCACGAGAAGGTAGGCTGCGAGAAGGATGAACGAAAGGTAGAACGAGTCGGCGTTGACGCGCGTCGAAGCCGTCCAGAACGGAGCGCTCAGGCCAAGCGCCGCAGCGGCGATGACGCCGGCGGCGCGGGGCGCGGTCCAGAGCCATTTTTCGCCCTTGTGGACGTTGAAGTGCAGGTAGTCCAGATCCGTCAGCATCCTGAAGACGGCGACCGACAGCAGATACACCATGAAGATGCACAGCGACGAAAACGCCAGCGTCGTTATCGACGCCATCGTCGTGGCGTATCGCGAACCGCCAAGGGCCGAAACCAGGCGGAAGAAGGCGATGAAAATCTGGTTGCGCGGCGCCACGACCGGCTCGATGCCGAGGATCGTGGCGATGTACCGCGCGGAGTCGCCCGGAAAAACCCAGAAGAGCGACGTCGCCCCGTGAACCGCAGTGAATATCGCGGCAACGACGGCGCCGATGACGATGTCGAATTTTTCCGTGATGCTTCGCCGCAGCGGGTTGCCGTCCGGCATGAAACCTTCGCCACCATTTTCCGTTTCGTCGTATTCCGTCGGTGCGTGTGTCATGGCGCAATGGGAGGGTAGGGGTGGGGTTTCAGGGTTCGAGCATGATGGCGCGCCACTCGGCGATTTCCGCGTCGCGGATTCCGCAGCCGGCGGCGTACGATTCGATTTTTTCGCGCATCGTTCCGCCGGGAAGCGCCGCAAGGGAACTCAGCAGTTTGTCGATGCGGATTTCGTGGCGGAAGCCGGTGGAGGGATTGTGCAGCGCCGTGGCTTCCCAGTCGCGGACGAGGTCGTCCCGCTCCACGCCGAGAAGGCCGCCGAGGAGGAAGCACAGCGTGCCGGTCCGGTCCTGCCCGTCGGTGCAATGCACGACCGCCGGAAGCGCACCGGGCGCGAGGAGCGCCCTGAAGATGCGCGCGAACGCCGCTTTCGCTTCGTCGCCTTCGATCCACTGGTACATCCCGAACGGCACGTGCAGCCACGCGACGCCCGGCCCGAGCGGCGAGCTGGCCATGCCGAACACTTCGCTGTCGAGCCGCAAGTCGATGTCGGTTTTGACGCCGAGCGCTTCAAGAAGCACGAGCCGGGATTTTTCCGTGAGGCGCGATGCGCCGGGGAGCGTCGGGTTGTCGCTCGGCGACGCATTTTCGTTCATCGCGGCGGATCTGAAGAGAAGCCCCTGTTTTACGCGACGCCCGCCGAGACCCCGCCACGCGCCGAGATCCCTGAAGTTCGGCACGCCCGGCACGTCGAGCAAGCGCGGGGCGGTGTCTTCGGTGCGCAGACGCAGCACCCCGATGCTTGTCGCGGCGTTTCCCGGCGTCGTGGCCGACACCGGAAACTCGTAAGACCTGCCGGCTTCGAGGTTTTCGATCGTGGCGGACGCCGCAGCCTCCGGGCGCATCGGGGAAAAATCTGCGGCTATGACGGCGCCGAGCGGCTTGTCGCCAAGCGCCTTGAGCGTGATGCGCATCTCTTCGTTGGTGAAGGCGACGCGGCGCTCTTCGGCCGATTTTGCGAACCACGCCTTTTGCCCCTCGGAAAGGATTGGGAGCGCGGGCGCCTCACGGCCGCCGCCCGTGGCGCATCCTGCGGCGGCGAGCGCCGCCGCTGCGGCGAAGACCGCGACTCTTGCCGCAGGGCAAACGGGCTTGTCGCCCGCCGTTCGCCGTTCCCACCGCCCGACGACCGGAGTGCCGAAGAGGCGGGAGAGCCCGGCGACGCGGCAAGCGCCTTCCAGCGCGGCGGAAAGAAATTTGGCCTTGAGCATCCGGTGCACGACCATGGGGAGGAAAAACTGCCCCACGCGACCGGTAGCGCGAAAACCGCAATCGCCGAAGGCGGCGTTCACTTCCGCGTGGCGGAAGAGCGTCCAGGTGCGCGTGTTCTTCTCGAATTTCTTCTTGGCCTTGAAAAGCGCCGGCGCAATGGCGTTGAGACTTTGGCTCGTGGGGTAGTCCGTGACGACCGGCCCGGCGCTCGTGCGGCACATTTCCCTTACGAGCGTTTTCCACGCCGAGCAGTGCGTCAGCATCCGGACGGCCACGACGGCGTCGAACTCGCGGTCGCCGAACGGCATGTCGATCACGTTTCCCACCTTGAACTCGACGGCGCCGGCTTCGACGAGATCGGCGATCCTGCGGCGGCACTCTTCGCTTGAAGACAGCACGCATACGCGGTATCCGGCCCTGGCGAGCGGGCGCGCGAGCTGGCCGTGGCCGCCGCCGACGTCGAGGATGCGCGCGCCCTGCGGCACGACGCCGCGCAAGAGCCGCAGCACGGCTTTTTCCTGCACGGAGAGCATCCATGCGCCGGATGCGCCGCGAAAACGAGTCGCGTAATCGTCGCTCGATGTCTCGATGTCCGCCGTCTCCGGGTAGCCGGGCGCGCCTGCCGCGTGCGCCGCCACCGTTCCGTTTTCCGTATGCTCTTGCATTTGCGTTGAATCCAACCGGCGGCGATTATATCACCTGAAACGGTTTTGCGGGCGTTGCCGCGGCGGGCGTTTCGGCCAACTCGGTTGAAATCGGACTTTCGTTCGCTTATCATTGGCGGCGGTCGGCGACGGGGAGTCCCGCAATCGGGGCCGGCATTGCCGCAAGAACACAAAATAAACACAATGAAAAAGCACACGCTTCCGGTTCTTTCACTGTTTCTGGCCTTCGCCGCCGCGACGGCCGGCGCGGGCGTTCTCGACAAGGCCTGGATCAAGGGCGTCACGGACAGAGCCCCCATCTTCTACGCGCCCGGCGAGACTGCCGTTTTCACGCTTTCCGTCGAGGGGCTGGAAGGCCCGATCCCGCATGGCGCCTACAACCTCTGGTGGAAGATTTCGGACGACTACGACGAAAAGGGCAGGGAAGGGCGCCAGCCTTTTACCGGCGAACCGGTTGAATTTTCCGCGACCCTTGATCGTCCCGGCTTCGTGCGCGTCCAGGCGTTCGTCGAAGACGCCGCCACCGGCAAGCGCTACACCAAGAAGTTCACGGGCGACACCACGACGCCCGAGGGCCAGAAGGCGATGAACGAGTTCGAGAAAAAGCCGCACTACGTCTTTTTCGACGGCGGCGCCGGGTTTGGCATCGACGCGCTCGATCCTGTCGGCGAGCCTTCCGACTTCGACGAGTTCTGGGCGAAACAGGCCGAGCGCCTCGACAAGGTGCCGATCAAGGCGGATCTCGTCGAAACCGACTGCCCCAATCCCAACGCGCGCCGCTGGGCCGTCCGCATCGATTGCGCGGGGCTGCGTCCCGTGACCGGCTATCTCTCCATCCCCAAGGCGGCGGACGACGGAAGGAAATTCCCCGCGCGCCTTGAAACGCACGGCTACAGCGGCGACAGATTCACGCCCAGCAAGCCCGGTTCGGCGTCGAGCGGCGAAATCGTCCTGAACATCAACGCCCACGGGATGAAGCTGCCGGAGTTCGGCGCGACCGAGGCCGACCGCAAGGCCCTGAGCTGGGAAGTACGCTCCAACGGCAGGTCCTACGCCTTCGACCCGGAGCAGAACAAAGACCCGGAGGTCGCCTATTTCAACGGCATGGTCCTGCGCGTCAAGCGCGCTTTGCAGTATCTCAAGACGCTGCCCCAGTGGAACGGCGCCGACCTCTACGCCTCCGGCGGCAGCCAGGGCGGTCTCCAGACCATTTGGGCCGCAGGCTGCGGCGAAGGCGTGACGAAGGCCTTTTCCGGCATCACCTGGTGCTGCGACATGCAGTTCACGGGCGAACACCGCCACGGCTGGTACATCCCGTGGACGGACGCCATGGGCTACTACGACGCCGTCAACTTCGCCAAGCGCATCCCGCCAAGCTGCTTCGTGGAAATCACCCGCGCCGGCATCGGCGACTACACCTGCCCGCCGACCGGTCTTGCGAAGCTCTACAACGCCATCCACTCCGGCAACAAGAAGGTCCGCTGGGTGCAGGGGTCCCAGCACGGCTATACGCCCCCGGATTACGAAGGCCGCGACACGATCCTCGCGGAGTGACACGGAACCGCCCCGCATGGACTGCGCCGCTCCCCGGCCGCGAAGGCTCGTCCGCGCCTCGAAAAATCCACACAAGCTCGTGGAGCTGCGCACCCTTTGCGGCTTGAGCGGCGAAATGCTCGTTTCGGCGCTGGAAACGCCAGGCGCGCCCGATCCCGACGAAAACGGCGCGACGTTCATCGAAAACGCGCTCATCAAGGCCCGCGCCCTGCGCGACTTTTCCGGCGAATGGGCGCTCGCCGACGATTCCGGGCTTTGCGTCGATGCCCTCGGCGGCGCTCCGGGCGTGCTCTCGGCGCGGTACTGCGGTCGCCATGGCTGCGACGGCGACAACAACCGCAAGCTGCTCGACGATCTGGCCGCGCTGGGGCCGAAGGCGTCCCGCCTGTGCCATTTTTCATGCGCGCTTGCGCTCGTTTCCCCGGGCGGCAGGGAGTTCGCCGCCATCGGGCACTGCCCCGGACGGCTTCTCTTCTCCGGCCGCGGAAGCGACGGCTTCGGCTACGACCCGCTGTTTTTGCCTGACGGTCGCGACAAGACGTTCGCCGAGTTGCCGCGCGAAGAGAAGTGCCGCTTTTCGCACCGCGCCGTGGCCGCTGCGGCCATGCGGCCGGTGATTCGCGCCCTGTTCGGGCCGGGGTGTGCGGGTTAGGGAGCGTTCGCGATGAGAACGATTGTCGGATATGTTCCTCTGGAATCGAGTCTTGGCGTGCCGCTGCTCTCGCAGAACCGGCAGTTCCAGTGGTTCTCGAAGCCGACGTTTGTCTATCCCATGGTTCCGGCCAGCGCCGCCACGCTCCTCAAGCGCGCCGGGCACGAGGTGCTTTGGCTCGACGGCATCGCGGAAGAATTGTCGCAGGAGGAGTTTGACAGGCGGTTTCTCGAATTCAAGCCGGATCTGTTCCTGCTGGAGACGAAAACCCCGGTCGTGCGGGCGACGTGGCGCAAGGTCGATCACCTGAAGGCGCTGCTGCCGCATTGCCGCATCGCGCTTTGTGGCGACCACGTGACGGCCCTTCCCGAAGAGTCGCTCGAAAACTCCCGTGCCGATTTCATCCTCACGGGCGGCGACTACGACTTTTCGGTTTCCGAACTCGCGGCCCACCTCGAAGCGCCGGATTCGGTGCCGTTTCCAAAAGGCTGCTTCTGGCGCGGAGCCGACGGGAAAATCGAATCTTCCGGCTCCTTCTGCAACCGCGACCACGATCTTGCGACACTTCCGGAAATCGACCGCGATCTTACGCGCTGGGAGCTTTACAGCCGCAAGAACGGCAACTTCCGCAGGACTCCGGGCGCCTACACGATGGCGGCCCGCGACTGCTGGTGGGGCAAGTGCTCGTTTTGCTCGTGGACCGCGCTCTATCCGGAGTGGCGGCACCGCACGCCGGCGCAGCTGCTGGACGAAATCGAGCACCTCGTGTCGCGCTACGGCGTCAAGGAGGTTTTCGACGATTCGGGCTGCTTCCCCGCAGGGGCCTGGCTTCGCGAATTCTGCGAAGGGATGGTTTCGCGGGGTCTTGCGAAGAAGGTGACGCTCGGCTGCAACATGATACCCGGCGCGCTCGACGCCGAGCTCTACGGACTCATGGCCAAGGCCGGTTTCAAGTTTGTCCTGTTCGGACTCGAAAGCGCCAACCATCCCACGCTCGAGCGCATAAACAAGTGCCCGCTCGCGAAGGACGTCGTGAAGTCCATGCACCTCGCGCACGAGGCCGGG
>JAFSUV010000150.1 GCA_017450425.1 Kiritimatiellia bacterium | reverse complement strand
CTCCTCCGGCGGGAATTCGACGGCGCCGCGTGCGTCGAAGCCTTGTTTTCCGCCGTCCAGGCGGCGCAGGACGCCGGGATCGCGATCCGCACGGCGCTCCTCGGCGAGCTGCGCGGGCGCTGCGCCGGCCAGCCCGGCGCGTTTGCGGCGTACCTTGCGCTCGTCGGCGCCGATCCCGCCGCCGACACGCTCTTCCCCGCCGTCGAGGCGGCGCAGCGCGACGCCGGCTTCAGGCCCGAGCATCCCGGCCACGCCCGCTCGCTCTACGCTGCGGTGTCGCGCAACGCGGAGGCGCTCTGGACGGCGCGGGGCCGCGCCTGGTTCGTCGAAACGCTCCCCCGCATGGCCGAAGTCAACGAAAACGTGGCGATCGTCATGCTTGGCGCGATCCAGGACTGGCGGCGCCTGCCGGACGATTTGCGCCCGTTTGCGGAGGAGATGCTTTCAAACGTGGCGCGGCAGGTCGCCGCGCGGGCGCCGGGCGCGGTTTCGCTCCTGGCGCGGATCGAAAAGGCGAGGGCGTAGTCATGGAGCGCAGTTTCGCCGCATTGCTCGCCGCCGCGCTGGCGGCGTACCTCGTCGGCTCGATACCGTTCGGCTGGCTCGTGTGCGCGGCGCACGGCATCGACGTGCGCAAGGTCGGCAGCGGCAACATCGGCGCCACGAATGTCGTGCGGGCGATGGGGCGCAAGGCCGGGGCGCTGGTGTTCGCGCTCGACGCCGCGAAGGGGTTCGCCGCCGTCGCGCTCGTTCCGCGCGCGGTCGCGGCGCTTGGGTGCCGCCTTCCGGCGCACGCGGTTCTCGTCCTGGCGGTCGCGGTGATTCTCGGCCACTCGTTCCCGGTGTTTCTCGGCTTCAGGGGCGGCACGGGCGTTTCGACCGGGCTTGGCATCGCGGTCGCGCTCGTGCCGCACACGGCGGCGCTCGCGCTCGCGCTCTGGGCGGTCGTTTTCGTCGCCACGCGCTACGTGTCCGTGGCGTCGATCGCGGCGGCGGCGTTTGCGGCGGCGGCGCCGTGGTGGCTCGATTCCGGCGCCGGCAGGGCCACGCTGTGCGCGGTGTCGTGCCTCGCCGCCCTCGTCGTCGCCAAGCACCGCTCCAACATCGTGCGCCTCGTCCGCGGCACGGAGAACCGCTTCAAGCTGTTCTAGTTTTCGTACCGCCTTTTTTCACGCAGAGGCGCCTCTGCGTGATCAACCCCGCTACTTTTTCCGGCGCATGATGGCTTCGACGGTGGCGATGTCCTCGGGGCGGTCCACGCCGATGCCGATTTCGTCCGTATCGACCACCGCGATGCGGCCGCCGATCCAGAGCGCGCGCAGCTGTTCGAGCGACTCCGCCTTTTCGATGGCGCACTGCGGCGTGGCGACGAGGCGCTTCAAAAACGCGCCCCGGTAGGCGTAGATGCCGATGTGCCGCCGCCACAGGCCCGCTGCGGGGTCCTGCTCGCCGTCGCGCAGAAACGGGATCGCCCAGCGCGAGAAATAGAGCGCCCCGCCGTCCCTGGCGCACACGACCTTCACCACCGTCGGCGCCGCAAGTTCCTCCTTCGAGCGGATCGGCGCCGCCGCCGTGGCCATCTGGAACGCGCCGTTTTCGTCGCCGCGCAGCGCCTCGGCCACCGAATCGACGAGCGCGGGGTCGATGAGCGGCTCGTCGCCCT
>JAFSUV010000149.1 GCA_017450425.1 Kiritimatiellia bacterium | reverse complement strand
GGCCGCCATCGACGCGCAGCACCTGGCCGGTGATGAAGCGTGTCTTTTCGATGTCGGCCATGAACTGGATCGCCGGGACGATCTCCTCGACCTTGCCGCCGCGGCCCACGGGGATCTTGTGGTTGAAGCCGCGCACGTCCGCCTCCGAATAGCGCGACATGATCTTCGTGTAGATGAGGCCGGGGGCGATGCAGTTGACGCGAATGCCGTCCTTCGCGACCTCGACGGCGAGCGCGCGCGTGAACATCTCCAGCCCGGCCTTGCCCGCCGAATACGGCAGCAGGCGGCGGTGCACCCACGTCACGGCCGCATGGACGCTCGAAACGTTCACGATGCGGCCTTCGGTCCCCTTCTCCACCATGTCCGCCACGGCGTAGCGGCTCAGGTATGCGGCGGAATTGAGGTTGAGCGCGATCTGGCTGTCCCAGTAGTCCATCGGCATGTCCTTGAAGGCGCCCTTGGGGCCGTCGGGGATCTTGAGCGCCCCGCCGGCGTTGTTCACCAGGACGTCGATCTTTCCGAACGACGCGATGAAGTCCTCCATCGTGGCGCGGCAGAAATCGTGCGACGCCACGTCGCCGAGATAAACCTTCGTGCGGACGCCCAGCGCCTCGCACTCGCGCGCGACCGCCTCCGCGCCGGCCGGATCCTTGTTGCCGCAGATGCCGATGTTGGCTCCCTCGTCGCGCGCGAACGCGACCGCGCACCCGGCGCCAATGCCGTGCGACGAACCCGTAATGAGAATGTTCCGTGCCATGTTGAAGAGCCCAGATTGCAGTTTTCCAAAGCGCAGACAATTCTACACCCGCACGAAACCGAAACAAAAATCAAACGAAAGTAAAAACATAACTTTTGCGAAATGGTTTGTGGTATGCTCCTTGGGAAAGCAAGAGACAAGGATAGGGGGATGGAAACGTCACTCGCAATACTGGCCTTCAGGACTGGCAAACTCGGCACCTGGCGCGAAAAACTGGGCGGCATGGCGTCGTTCGCCCGCGCGGCCGGCTGGAGGCTGCAGCCGATCGACGCGCGCGAAGCCGCGCCGGACGTGGCCGGGCTGGTGGAGTTCTGGAATGCGCGCGGCGCGATCGTCGATGCCAGCGGCGAGCCGGGGCGCTTCAAGCCGGAGGATTTCGGCGCGCTGCCCGTGGTATGGATGAACCCCGGCGACGAAACGCCCGACGAGCGCCGGCTCTGCGTTTCGAGCGATTCGACCGAGATCACGCGCCTTGCGGCGGTGGAACTGCTGGCGACATCGCCCTCTTCGCTGGTCTTCGTCGAATGGCCGGCCCCGGTGAGGTGGTCGCTCGTGAAGCGAGAACTCATGCGCAAGATCGCCGGGATGCACGCGCTCCCGATGAAGGTCGTGACGCCGGAAGCCGCCGAACTGGACGACCCGGCGGCGCTGCAGTCGCGCATAGCGGACGCGCTCGAAAACACCCCGCATCCGTGCGGCGTCTTCGCCGTCACGGACCTTCTCGGCGCGGCCGCGATCTCGGCCGCCGTGCGCGCCGGGCTGGTCGTGCCGCGCGATGTCGCGGTGGCGTCGGTGGATGACGACCCCGAAGTCTGCGAAAACTGCTCGCCCGCCCTGACGAGCGTCCGGCCGGACTTCCACGGACTCGGCTTTGCGGCGGGACGCCTCCTCAAAAAGGCCATGGACGACTCGGCGGCCCGGCGCGCCCGCGCGGCGGAACGCGCCGAACGCGAAGTCGTGGCGCCGACGGGACTCGTCCGCCGCGCCTCCACCCTGACGCTGCGGCGGCAGGACCCCACAGCCGCCGAAGCCATGGAGCTCATCCGCCGCGAAGCCTGCGCGGGACTCCGGCCGATCGACGCGGCGTCCGCATTCGGGACTTCGCGCCGGTCGGCCGAAATGCGCTTCAAGGCCGCGACCGGCACGACACTCGGAAAGGCGATCCTCGAGCGCCGCCTCGCCGCCGCGTGCGACTACCTCGAGGCCGGGACGTCGTCCGTGGCGGCGATCGCCGACTTCTGCGGCTGGAACGGCGACGTCGCCTTCCGCAAAGCCTTCAAAACCCGCTTCGGCCTTGCACCGCTCGAATGGGCGCGGCGGCGCAACCTCCGCAAAAACGCCCCAAGCCGCAGACGCGGTTGAATCAAATCCCCCGTTGTTATATACTCCGCCACTCGCGTTTCGCGCCTCCGGCCGCCGGGACGCGCGCAGACCGCGGCGACGGGTGTCGCCGCAACATGGGTCCGCCTTCATCAACACCAACAAAACAAAAGCCGGAGAAAGACAAGCAAATGCTCGCCTCAAAAACAAAGAAAGACCCCGCCAAGCTCAAGGCGATGGACGAAATGCTCGACGAATCGCTCGGGCAGGCGCAGGAAAACCGCATCGTCAAAGGCATGGTCCTGGAGGTTCGCCCCAACGAAGTCCTCGTTGACGTGGGCGGCAAGTCCGAAGGCATCATCCCCGCCGGCGAATTTTCCGACATTTCACTCGTCAAGACCGGCGACGAGCTCGACGTGCTCGTCATCCAGAGCGAGAACGACGAAGGCATGGTCGTGCTTTCGAAAAAGCTCGCCGACGAAAAGATCAAGTGGGAAGCGGTTTACCAGCGCTACCAGGAAGGCTCCGTCGTCAAGGGCACGATCGAAGCGAAGGTCCGCGGCGGCATGACCGTCGATGTCGATGGCGTCAAGGCGTTTCTGCCCGGCTCGCAGATCGACGTGTCGCCGGTCCACGATCCGGATCCGTTCGTCGGCCAGACGTTCGACTTCAAGCTGATCAAGATCGTCCCGGAGCGCCACAACATCATCGTGTCGCGCCGCGAACTGCTCGAGGAGCAGCTCGCCGTGAAGCGCCGCGAGCTCATGGAGACCCTCAAGGTCGGCGAGCGCCGCATGGGCAAGGTGAAGAACATCACCGACTTCGGCGTGTTCGTCGATCTGGACGGCATCGACGGCCTCCTGCACATCACGGACCTCTCGTGGGGCCGTGTGCGCCACCCGACGGACGTCGTGCAGCAAGGGCAGGAAATCGAAGTCGTCGTGCTCGACATCGACCGCGAGCGGGCGCGCATCTCGCTCGGCCTCAAGCAGGCCCAGCCCAATCCGTGGGATTCGATCGACACGAAGTATCCGGTCAACTCCAGGCTCCGCGGCAAGGTCGTCAATCTCGTCGCCTACGGCGCGTTCGTCGAGCTCGAGCCCGGCATCGAAGGCCTCGTGCACGTCTCCGAGTTCTCGTGGACCCGCCACATCGCCCGCGCGTCCGACATGCTCAAGGTCGGCGACGAGGTCGATGTCGTCGTCCTGTCGGTTGACAAGGAGACGCAGAAGATCGCCCTCGGCATCCGCCAGACGGAGGAGAACCCCTGGGACAGCGTGGCCGAGCGCTACCCCGTCGGCACCCGCGTCAAGGGCAAAGTCCGCAACTTCACGATCTACGGCGCCTTCGTCCAGCTCGAGGACGGCATCGACGGCATGATCCACGTCTCCGACATGAGCTGGACGCGCAAGATCAACCACCCGCAGGAGCTTCTCCAGAAGGGCCAGGAGGTCGAAGCGGTCGTGCTCGAAGTCGATTCCGAGAACCAGCGCATCTCCCTCGGCCTCAAGCAGGCGCAGGAAGATCCGTGGAACACGATCGCCTCGTCGTTCCAGGTCGGCCAGAAGGTCAAGGGCGTCGTTTCCAAGATCGCGTCCTTCGGCGCCTTTGTCGAGCTCGCCGGCGGCGTGGACGGCCTTGTCCACATCTCGCAGATCAGCGAGGAGCGCGTGGAGCGCGTCAAGGACGCCCTCACGATCGGTCAGGAAGTCGAAGCGCGGATCGTCCGCATCGACCGCGACGAGCGCCGCATCGGCCTCTCGCTCAGGGAAGCCAACGAGGGCGACTCGGAGGATTTCAAGGTCCCCGAGGAGTACCTCGCGAGCGAAAGCGCCAACGCCCTCAAGGCGGGCCAGAACATCGTCGGCCTCGCCTCGGCGTTCGACCAGGCTTTCGCCGCTGGCGGCGAAGAGTGGTCGCCCGACGCGGAAGAGAGCAAATAACGCTCCCTTTCCCGGTGTTTCACCACGAAGCGGTGCGACAGATTTGCCGCGCCGCTTTTTCTTTTCCGGGTGCCGTTTTTTTTCTTTACCGGGCGCCGCCGCTATTTCTTTTCGGGAAGCAGGCCGAAAAGGCGCTCGGAAAGGACTTCCGGCATCGCGCCCATGAGCCACGAAGCGAGGCGCATCGGCCACGGAAACGCCACGAGACCGCGCCCCTTCGCGATGCCGTCGCATATCTTCCGGGCTGCGGCGGGGGCTTCCATGAAGAACGGCATCGGGCAGGTGTTTTCCGCCGTTATCCGGGAGCGCACGAAGCCGGGACAAACCACGGTGACGGCGATCCCCTCCCGCGCGACCCTGCCGCGCAAGCCGGCGCCCCACGCCTTGACGCAGGCCTTCGCGGCGCTGTAGGCCGGGCATTGCGGCATGCCGTGGTAGGCGGTCATCGAAGACATTATCGCAAGGCGCCTGGCCGCGCGGCTCCGCCCCGCGCCATCCGCGCCGCGGCGGTAGATTTCAAGCGCCGGGAGGATCGTGTTGAGGACGCCTCCGACATCGACGCCGAACACGCGCCGGACTGCGTCTTCGCTGTCCTCTTTTCCGCCCGCGCTCACGCCGGCATTGGCGAAAACGAGGTCGAGCGGAGCGGCATCGTCGCACGCTTCGAGC
>JAFSUV010000008.1 GCA_017450425.1 Kiritimatiellia bacterium | reverse complement strand
TTCGCCGCCTTCGGCTTCCTCGGAAGCGGCGGCCGGCGCGTGCTGCGGCGCAGCCTTGTGCAGGCGCATGGCGCTGTCGCGGCGCAAGGCAAGCCGCTGCTCCGCCGTAAGGTGGGATGCCGGCCCCGGCAAAACAACCTTCGCGCTCCCGGCGAACAGCGCGATCGCGAAATGAACGGCCACCGAAACGACAACGGCCGCGACCAGGGCAATCGCGTGTGAGTCGCCGCCATCGGCGTACTGGAACGGAGTCCGTTGCATAACCGGGGGGCTATTTTACCACACTGCGGGATTTGTGGCCGCGCTTGACGCCGCGACGGACGATTTCGACCGTCCGCCGCACCGCCGCGCAGGAAAAGGGAACCGCTTTTTTGATAGAATGCCGCGCCGTCATGAAAACAACGAAATTTTTCGCCCTCGGCGTTTTGTCGCTTTTACCGATTTGCTCTTTTGCGGACGCTGCGGCGGAGACTGCGGCGCGCGAAGCCGCAGCCGTCTTCGCCGGCGCGGTCGAAAGCGGCGACCTGCAGTCGCTTTGGGCCGCACTTCCGCAGTCGTGGCGCACGTCGGTCGGCGAAGCGGCGAAGGCGCTCGGCGCCAAGGCGAAGGAAAACCCCGCAGTCTGGACCGCAGCCCGCGACTGCCTGCTGGAAACGTCGGCGACTTTCGCGAAAAAATCCGGCTACGCGGCCGATTTGCTGTCGCGCACGGTTTTGCCGGCCGCCTCAGGCGCCATCGCTTCCGACGGCTCGTGTCCGGCCATAGTCCGCAGCGCGGCGAAACTCGGCGCGATCGCGAAAAGCGCCACGGCCGGCACGCTTTCCGGCGGCGACGTGGGCGCCATGCTCGCCGCGCCCGCGCTTTCGCTTCCCGGCGTGACGGATGCGCTTGCAACCCCGGCGCAGGTTTCCGCCGGGCAGTTTGCCGCCCGCTCCGGCAGCGACGGATCCGTCACGGTGGGCATTCCGGGCGCGTCCGGCAAATCGGTAAAGATGGTGAAGACCGGCGGCAAATGGGTTCCCGCCCCGCTCGCCGACATTTTCAGCGGCTGCGAATCGTGGAAAAGCGAAATCGCCTCGGTTTCGCTCGACGGAAACAGCGCCGCCGGCGTGGTTTCCGCCCTGAACATGATGCGGCAGACTGCGGCTGCGGCCGGCAGGGCGACATCGCAGGACCAATTCGACAAGTCGATCACCTCCGCCGCTTTTCCGCTCCTTCTGCTCCGCACGGCGGCATCCGGCCAGATCGGCGGCGGCGGCGCGAATCCGGCCGACTTGCTCAAGGCTTTCGTGAAATAATGTGAAACGACGTATCCATGGCCCGGAAAGCGTCCGGGCGAACCTCGACCAAAGATGAACGACATGAATGCAGCGCTATTCGCCGGGCAGGGCGCCCAGACCGTTGGCATGGGAATCGACCTCGCGGCTTCGTTTCCGCAATGCAAGGCCCTTTTCGACCGGGCGGACTCAATCCTCGGATATTCGCTTTCGGGCGTCATGGCTGACGGGCCGGTGGAGAAACTGACGCGCACCGACGTGTGCCAGCCGGCGATTTTCGTGGCGAGCGCGGCGGCGTGGACCGCGTTTCGCGTCCTTGCGCCCGATGCCTCCTTCGCCGTGGCGGCCGGCCTCAGTCTCGGCGAATGGACTGCGCTCTGGGCGGCTGGCGCGGTTTCCTTCGACGACGCGGTGCGCATCCTGCGCTCGCGCGGCGCCTTCATGCAGGAAGCGTGCGAAAAAACCGAATCCGCCATGGTTTCCATTTTGAAGCTCACGCCGCAAAAGTGCGAGGAAATCGCCGCAGAGACGGGCTGCGCCGTGACGAACTACAACGCCGAAGCGCAAACCGTGCTCGGCGGAACCCGCGAGCAGACGGCGGCGGCGGCGCAAGCCGCGGCGGCGGCGGGCGGCAGGGCGATCGCCCTCAAGACCGCCGGCGCGTACCACAGCCCGTTCATGGCATCCGCCGCGGAGAAACTCGCCCCGGTGCTGGAGTCCGTGGAAATCAAGGCGCCGGCGATTCCGGTCGTCTCCAATTTCACCGGCCGCCCGCATGGCGATCCGCAGGCGATCCGCTCCGCGATGCTTTCGCAGATCGCCAATCCGGTGCGGTGGACGGATTGCACGGCCGCGATGGCGGCGGCGGGCGCCGGCACTTTCGTGGAATTCGGCCCCGGGGCGGTGTTGACGGGGATGCTCAGGCGGTCAATGCCGTCGGCCCGACTCTGCAACGCCAATTCCGAGCCTTCCGTGCGCGAATGCGCCGCGCTGTTTTCCTGACAAAAACCGAACTCGCTACCTGATGAAAATCATTCTTGCTTCCGATCACGCCGGATTCAACGTAAAGGAATCCGTCAAAAATCTTCTCTCGTCGCGCCCCGGAGTGTCGGTGGAGGACGCAGGGTGCGACTCCGCGGCGTCGTGCGACTACCCTGTTTTCGCCGAACGGGCGGCGCGGGCGGTTGAAACCGGAGACGCCGATTTCGCGATTCTCGTGTGCACCACCGGCGCCGGCATGACAATCGCGGCGAACCGCTTCCCGCACGTGCGGGCCGCGCTGGCGATCGACGAAACCGACGCCAAGACGATCCGGGACCACAACGGCGCCAATGCGCTCGTCATCTCGGCGGAAAAGACGCCCTCCGACAAGATTCCGGCGCTCGTCGATGCGTTCCTTGCCGCGCATTCGCCCGTCGAAGAGCGCCACAAGCGCCGCGTGGCGCAACTCTCCGAAGAAGGCAACCGGCTCGTCGAAGTGGCCCACCTCAAGGACGCCGACCCCGAAGTTTACGGTTCGATACTCGCGCACGAGCGCCAGGAGCGCCTTTGCATCAATCTCATCGCATCGGAAAATCTGACGAGCCGGGCGGTGCGCGAAGCGCAGGGTTCGATTCTCACCAACAAGTACGCCGAAGGATATCCGGGCAAGCGCTGGTACTCCGGCTGCCGCCACGTGGATGAAATCGAGGCGCTCGCGATCGTACGCGCCAAGGCGCTTTTCGGCGCCGAAGCCGCGTATGTCCTGCCGCACTGCGGCGCGAGCGCGATCCTGGCGGTTTACCTCGCCGTGCTCCAGCCGGGCGACACAATACTTTCAATGGCGCTCGACCAGGGCGGACACCTTTCGCACGGCTCCCCGGCGAACATTTCCGGCAAGATCTACAACATCGTGCCGTACGGAGTCGATCGGAAGACGGAACGCATCGACTACGACGCCGTGGAGGCGCTGGCCCTCGAAAAAAGGCCGCGCCTCATCCTCGCCGGCGCGAGCGCGTACCCGCGCACGCTCGACTTCGCGCGTTTCCGCGCCATAGCGGACAAGGTCGGCGCGTATCTGCTCGTTGACATGGCGCACATCGCCGGCCTCGTCGCCGGCGGAGCGCATCCTTCGCCCGTGCCGTTTGCGGATTTTGTCACCACAACGACCCACAAGACGCTCCGCGGGCCGCGCGGCGGACTGATCCTCTGCCGCGAAAAATACGCCAAGGACGTGAACCGCGCGGTGTTCCCGGGCCTGCAAGGCGGTCCGCTGGAGCAGGTCATCGCGGCGAAGGCGGTGTGCTTCAAGGAGGCGATGCAGCCCGAATACAGGCAGTGGGCGCACCAGGTGGTGGCGAACTGCGCCGCGATCGCGAAAGACCTCGAAGAAGACGGCTTCCGCCTCGTTTCCGGCGGCACGGACAACCACCTCTGCCTCGTCGATGTCACGGCCAAGGGCCTCACGGGCAAGGCGGCGGCGGACGCCCTCGACGAAACGGGGATCATCGTGAACAAGAACACGATCCCGTTCGACGGGAACTCCCCGTTCGTGACGTCCGGCATCCGCATCGGCACCGCGACCGTGACGACGCGCGGCATGAAGGAGCCGGATATGAAGTTCATCGCCGACCGCATCCGGCGCGTCCTCGCGAACGTCGGCGACGAATCCGTCAAGGCCGAAGTCCGCGAGGAAGTCGCCGCCTTCGTGTCGCGCTTCCCGGTTCCGTAAGGCGCCGGGCTACATCGCCGCGGCGAGGGCCGCGCCGAACTCGCTGCACTTCACTTCGCGCGCCCCTTCCATCTGGCGCGCGAAGTCGTAGGTGACGATTTTGCGGGAAATCACGTCGTCCATCGCCTTTTCGACGAGATCGGCCGCTTCGCCCCAGCCCATGAAGCGCAGCATCATCGCGCCGGAGAGTATGAGAGACCCGGGATTCACCTTGTCAAGGCCGGCGTATTTCGGGGCGGTTCCGTGCGTCGCCTCGAAAATGGCGGCGCCGGTGTCGTAGTTGATGTTTGCTCCGGGAGCGATGCCGATGCCGCCAACGGTCGCCGCGAGCGCGTCGCTCACATAGTCGCCGTTGAGGTTGAGCGTCGCGATCACGTCGTATTCGGCCGGACGCGTGAGTATCTGCTGCAAAAACGCATCGCAAATGCAGTCCTTGACCACGATTTCGCGCCCGGTCTTCGGGTTCGCGAATTTGAGCCACGGGCCGCCGTCTATCGGGACGGCGCCGAATTCGCGCGCCGCGAGCGCGTAGCCCCAGTCGCGGAACGCGCCTTCGGTGAACTTCTGGATGTT
>JAFSUV010000148.1 GCA_017450425.1 Kiritimatiellia bacterium | reverse complement strand
CGGCGCTTCGGACGCCGCGGCCGGCGCTTCGGACGTCGGTTCCAAATCCGGAATGACGAACGGCAGGTCGAATGCCTTGCGGGCGAGATTGTCAAGCGGCTTGAATTCCTTCGCCACCGATTCGTCGCGCGCCTTTGCCGCCGCAAGGAGCGGTTCGATTTCGTCGGCCGCCGTGAAACACGCGGCCTCGACTGTGGCGATTTCCGCCTTGGTGCTCTCCATGCGCCGGCTTTCGACGCGCGCGTTGTTGGCCACGACGACGATCACCGCGATGACGCCGGCGAAGAGCAGCCCCACGAGCGCCGCGACGGTGATGATCACGGCCTTTGCCGAGCACCCGATTTTGCGCTTTTTCTGAGCGTCTTCGCCGTCGGCCCTTATGACCACCGGTTCGTTCTGCTGGGCGATGCTCTGGGTGATGACGGCGGTGGCGCCGGCCGCGGCCTGCATTTCCCTGCGGGCCTCCGCGGCCTCCATCTGGCCCTTCTGGATGATGAATTTCCTCTTGCCGCCCGTCGCGGCGGCCGGCACGTCGGCGTCCGGCTTAAACGATCCGGTCGCCGCGGCGGCGCGGGCCGCGGCGGTGCGGGGGCCCTGCTTGCGCAGGTCGGAAACGCCGGAAAGGTATTTCTTGATGTCGCCGATGAGCGACGTGTAGTTCGGGTAGCGCATGAAGAGGTCGTTGTTCATCATGCGCGAAAGGATGCGGGAAACCTCCGGCTCGATGTCCGGCCGGAGCGTTTCGATGGCCGGAGGCGGCCCGGCGAAACGCGCCTTCACGACGGCTATCGCGTCCTCGCCGTCGTACGGCGGCTTCCCCGTTATGGCGTGGTACAGCGTCGCGCCGAGGCTGTAGATGTCGCTCTTGGCGCTGTTCGTCTTCTTCTGGACCTTTTCCGGCGCGATGTAGAACGGGGTCCCCCACAGTTCGCCCGACGCGCCCTGCGACGCGCGGGACGCGATGCCGAAATCGACGAGCTTCGCGCCCATGTTTTCGTCGAACAGGATGTTGTCCGGCTTTACGTCGCCGTGGAACAGGCCGACTTCCTCGGCGGCCTTGAGCCCTTCCGCGATTTCAAGCCCGACCCGCATCACGAAAGCCGGATCCAAGGTGGAGCCGTTTACGATGAACTGCGCCAGGTCGCCGCCCGGCACGAGCTCCATTTCGAGGAACGGGCACCCCTCTTCCTGACCGAACGAATAAACCTGCGCTACGTGCGGATGGTTGAGCCGGGCCGCGCTCTGCGCCTCGTTTTTGAACGTCTCGAACGCTTCGCTGCCCGCTTCGAGGCGGTTGCGGATGACCTTCACCGCGACGCGCCGGCCGAGCTGCTCGTCTTCGGCGAGGAAAGTCGTGCCCATGCCGCCGGTGCCGAGATGCTTGAGGAGCCGGAAATGCGCAAAGCGGCCCGGCACCTCGCACTCCGCACCGCACGACGGACAGGCGATGCGCGAAAACGGCTCGATCCCGTTTACGTCGATAACGGTGCCGCATGCGGCGCATGTCGTGTTCTCGACCTGTTTCACCGGAATCTGCGGCTTTGCGGCCGAAGCCTGCCCATAGCCGGCGGGGATGCCGGAAACGCCCGTGGCGGTATCGGTCGATGTCGGTTCGTCGTTCATTGCGGATGTCTTTCGTCTCTCGTTCACAGGGGCTTGACTTCCCGCGTTTCATGCGCAAGAATTGTTTTCCGCCGCCGTACGGAACGGCGGCTTCAGTCCCAAGGCCGAGATTATATGCAATCCGTTCTGTTTAGTCTAGATGGTTTTGCGCTGCATACCTACGGAGTGTGCATGGCGATCGGCATCCTTTGCGCCTATCGCGTGCTTCTTGCGCTCGGCCGCAGGGTCGGGATCGACGGCGACAGCGCGGGATCGCTCGTCACGCTCACCGTGTTTTCCGGGCTGGCCGGGGCGCGTCTGTTCTATGTCGTGGAGCACTGGGCGTGGTATCGCGCCGATCCGGCGTCCGCGCTCAAGATATGGGAAGGCGGCCTGATGTTCTACGGCAGCGCGATCTCCGGCGCGGCGGCGGTCGTCGCCTGGTGCGCCGCGCGCCGCCGGCCGTTGCTGACCACGCTGGACCTCTTCGCGGCGGTTTTGCCGATCGGGCAGGCGTTCGGGCGCGTCGGGTGCTTCATGAACGGCTGCTGCCACGGCAAGGTGTGGGACGGGCCGGCGGCGGTTTCGTTCCCCGCCGGTTCGGTGCCGTGGATCGACCACGTGTCGGCCGGTCTCATCCCGGAGTCGGCCGCCCGCTCCATGCCCGTCGTACCGGTGCAGCTGCTGGAAGCGGCGGGGTGCCTCGCCATTGCGGCCGCGCTCGCGGCGCTTTTCAAAAAGGCGTTTTCCGCGACCGGCGGCGATTCGCCTTGGCGCGGCATCGTCGCGGCCGGGTATCTGGCGCTCTACGGGACGCTGCGGTTCTGGACCGAGACGCTGCGCGCGGACGAGCGGGCGCATCCCTTCGGCGGCGACTTCTCGATTTCGCAGACGATAAGCCTTGGCTCGCTCGCGCTGGCGGCCGCGCTTTTCGCCGCCGTTGCCGCGCGAGTCGCGGCGCATCGCCGCCGCAGCCGCGGCGGCGCG
>JAFSUV010000147.1 GCA_017450425.1 Kiritimatiellia bacterium | reverse complement strand
GGCCGCCTCCTTCGCGAGCGTTATGGCGGCCGCAAGCATGTGCACGCAGATCCTGCCGTCGCGCCGGGAGGTGATGCACGGGCAGAGGTTCGACACCAGCCCCGATCCCGCCGAATCGGCGCGGAACGAGGTGTTCATCACGTGCCCGGCGTGGTTCACTTCCGCGGAGCACACCATGCCGTCCCACGTCACGTTGGCGACCGAACCCTGATCGACGTACCGCGACATCGCCTCGTCGAAAAGCCGGTCGCCGCCCCACGTCCTGATCTCGTTGAGCGTGAAGTCGAACTTTTCCGAAGGCTTGCTGTTTTCAGATGGCGGCATTTTTCCGGCGATATGGTTTTACGGAACGGTCTTATAGTAGCACAAAATCACCGCCGTGGCAACCGCGCACGAAACCGCGCCGACGACGAGGCCGATTTTCAGCCACTCCAGAAACGCCACCTTTATCGAATACCGCTTGCCGAGCATCGAGATGGCGACGAGGTTGGCGGTGGAGCCGATCGCCGTGATGTTGCCCCCGAAGCACGCGCCGAAGAGCAGCGCCCACCAGAGCGGCGACATCTGCGGCGAATCGGCCACGATTTTCCTGACGATCGGGATGAAGGTGGAGACGAACACGATGTTATCGACGAACGCCGAGCCCACGGCCGTGACGGCGACGATGAGCGGCGTGAGGAGGTACTTGCTCGGCGCCGCGCCGTCCGGCGTCATGCCGTCCGCGATCACGTCCGTGACCCCGCAGTGCTCGAGCGCGAACGACACCGCGAAGAGCATCATGAAGAACAGCAGGCTCCACCATTCGACGGCGCTTTCGACGTAGTGCCTCGCGCGGTGGCACCGGAACACCATGATGAAGCCGGCGATGGAGAGCGGCGCCGCGACGAGCATGGTGTTCGGCTCCAGTCCGAGCCAGTGCTCCAGCGGGTGGTGGGAGGCGATGAACGCGAGCGCGCTCACGAGCAGCGCGAGGCCCTTGCGGTACGGGATCGCCACCATCGGGCCGAGGCCGATGTTGCTCGCGCGGCGTTCCGCGAGCCGTTCGTCGAGGAGCCGTATTTCCTTGCGGTAGTAGAGGAGGAGCACGAAGAACACCGCGACGAGCGACAGCGCCATTATCGGGGTGGAGTGCGTGATGAAGTCGCCGAACGAGAGCGGCACCCCGGCGTCGCCGTCTTCGCCCGGCCGCCAGTGGTATTCGGCCTTGGTGCCGATGAGGATGCCGACGGGGTTTCCGAGCATCGTGCCGGTCGAGCCGATGTTCGTCGCCATCACGCTCATGAGCACGAACGGCGTCGGTCTTATCTTCAGCGTGTCGCACACCTGGAACACGAGCGCGAGCATGAACACGATGCTCGTCACCTCGTCCACGATGCCCGGCATCACGCCGGAAAGGAGCATGAGGATCGCCACGAATTTGAGGCCGGTCATCTTCTTCGCGTTGATGATCGACTGGATGATCCAGGTGAAGAAGCCCATGTCCTTGAGGGCGCCGACGAGCGTCATCATGCCGACGAGCAGCAGTATGATGTGCAGCTCCGTGCTGTGCACGAACTCGGAAAGCGTCAGCACCTTCAGCGCCAGGAGCGCGGAGATGCCGACGAACGCGACGCCGAGGCGCCGCTCCTCGAACATCAGCGTCGCGCAGATGATGAGCGTGAAAACCGACACCGCGGCGATCTGCCGCAGGCCGAGGAGGCGGCCGGGCGAGGCCGCCTGCGCCAGGTCGGGGTACACCGCCGCGATATCGGGCGGCGCCGGCAGGAGCGACGCGAGGAATCCCGTCAGCGCGGCTGCGGCGAACATGCAGGAAAATTGCACGGCAAGCGTGCGGCGGGAGGACGGACTGTTGGTCATGGCGTTGTCAGTCGCGGAAGATGTTGTGCAGGAAACGGGGGAGTCCGACGACGCCCGCGAGGCGGGCGCCTTCGAGTACGTAGCAGGTGTCGGCGCGGCGGCGCGCCAGCGCTTCGGCGGCGGCGATCGCCGGGCTGTCGGCCTGGACCGCCGCGAAGTCGTCGTCCATGATGTCCGCGAGCCACGTGCTCGACTCTTTCTTGAGGAGCGTCCCGAACGGCTCGAAGTTGGAAAACCGCGACAGGTCTTCCATCCACAGCAGGTATTCGGGGATGCAGATGCCGAGTATCGCCCGCGCGGAGGCGACGCCCACGAGGTCGCCCTCCTTGTCAACCACCGGGATTTCCGTAAGCCCGGTCGCCACCACGGTGTCGATGGCCTCCTTCACGCTGTTCGTTTCGCGCAGGATCGCCGGCGGCGCGACCATGAGGTCGCGCACCGAGACTTCGCCGTCCATGCGGCTCTCGGCGCCGAGAAAAGAGGCGGCGATTTCTCCGGGCGCTTTCATGGCGACGACGCCGTCGATGAAGCCGGGCTTCGCGATTTTGCGTGCCACGCCCGCCATCACCCGCAGATATCCGGCCGGCGAGTCCTTGGGCGTCAGCACGAGTATGACGAGCCGGACCGGCTCCGCCGAACCCTCGAAGCGGATCCCGTGCGGGAGAACGGCGATGCATACCGAGGTTTCGCCTATCCCGTCCACGCGGGCGTGCGGCACCGCCACGCCGGGCGCGATGAACACCGGCGCCGCCGCCTGGCGCTCCAGCACCGCCGCAAGCGCCTTTTCGGGATCCGCCATGCCGCGCGTGGAGGCGATGCGCCTCACCATTTCGCCGAGAAGCGCCGCCGCGTCGCCGGCCGCCGGACTGCAAATCACTTCGTTTTCCGAAAACGCCGGCGGGGCGTCCGCCGTGCCGTCGAGTTGTTCAGTTGGCATTTGCTGTATCGTTCCCAATGCAGGAGACCGCGCGGAAATGCGCTTCCCCAATGTGTTGACTGGCTATTTTGCAACAACCGCCGGACAAATGCAACCAGACAGGCTTGACCCCCAAAATTTGGGAACCCCTGCACAGGCAATCCCCTCGGTTCTCAACGATTCTTCTCGATTCTCCATTCGTCGCGCGCGGGCGTTTCGTGGAAACGCCCCTACCGGAAAAGGC
>JAFSUV010000146.1 GCA_017450425.1 Kiritimatiellia bacterium | reverse complement strand
TTCCTCTACTCGCTCGACGAGCCGCTCGAATCCCGCATCGAAAAGGTGGCGAAGGAGGTTTACGGCGCGGACGGCGTGGACTACGAGCCGGAAGCGCTCGCGAAACTCGCCGTGATCGAAAAGAACCCCGACATGGCGCACCTGCCGGTGTGCATGGCGAAGACGCAGTATTCGCTCTCGCACGACCCGGCGAAGGTCGGCCGCCCGCGCGGATGGCGCCTGCCCGTGCGCGATGTGCTGACGTACTGCGGCGCCGGTTTCGTCGTGCCGGTCGCCGGCGGCATCAAGCTCATGCCCGGCACCGGCTCCGATCCCGCCTACCGCCGCATCGACGTCGATACCGCCACCGGCAAGGTCAAGGGCCTGTACTAAAAGGCCCTTGGGCACGGTCTGGCAGGAGGCGGCTTCGCGGCCGCCTCTTCGCTATAATTTCGCCAGGATGGCCGAAACGACCGCTTCCGGGCGGTCTTCCGCCGGGACTGGGATTGGGTTTGCCATGAGTCCGCAGCCGAGCAGCGCCCGCTGATACGCCTCGATTTCCCCGACCGTCAATTCCGGCTTTCTGGCTCTGATCACTGCGGGATCTGCGTGCAGAAGGATTGCGGCGTCCGGGCGCGGAAGCAGCCTTGCGAAAAGTTTCAAGGCCCACGGCGGGAGTTTCAGCCGGAACCGCTTTGGATCCAGCACCGCATCGTATGCGCAGCGGTCCGCCACGACCAGCAGTCCCGACCTGATGGCCGGGCGGACGAAACGCAGGTGCCCGTGCATGAAACCGAGCCAGGGGTACGCGAGAAACGCGAAACTCGCAAGCGTGCCTCTCGGCGCTTTGCCGCGCGGATCGTGCGGGTCGTCCTCCGGGATGCGGTCGCGCGAAATGTTCGCGGCCGAAGGTTTCCAGTGGAAAAAGAGATATCCGCCGAAGCCGCCGCGACGGACGAGCTCCGGGACGAGAAGGCGCAGAACCGTGCTCTTGCCCACCCCGTCCGCGCCTTCGACGGCAATGAACGAAACTTTGTTTTTCACACCATGCCCCTCCATCTGCGGTAGGCCGCGACAAGCTTGACGTGGGTCGCAAGCGGGAGGCCGGACTGCCCGAGGAAAGCGGCGGCACCATCTCCCATGCGGGCCAAATCCGCCTCCACCGCGCCAAAAAGGCGGTCGGCGCCGACTTTTTCGACGAGTATGGCGCGCTGCACAATCGAATAGACGAGATCGAAGCCGGAATAGCCGTCCCTCCTCGCCCATTCCCAATCGACGCAGACAGGCCCGCCATCCGCGCCGGTTCGCCAATTCCAAGGCGCGAAGTCCCCGTGGACGAGCGCCCGCCGGACTTTCACGCCGGCAAGCCCGGTGCGGGTTTCGTCATCGACGAACGGCATCAAATCGCGCACGAGTCCGTTTTCCGCGGCGGATTCCTCGATTGCACCGCTCCACGCGTTCAAAAGGGGCATCACATCGACGCCGCGCGAAGCATTCGCAAGAAACGGCATCGAAAACCACACGGCGCCGCCACGCGCGTCGATCGCACTCGCCGCCGGGACGCCCGGCACGCCGGCCAGGCCGGATAGCGCCGCGTGTTCCGCCCGTATCGGAGCCGCGTCCGCCGCCATCGCGGCCTTGACGATTTCAAGCCCGCCGCCAGCCGGCGATTCGCGGACCGCGATGAGCCGGACGCCATGGCACGGATTCGAAAACAGGGCGCCAAGCCGGGTCGCGGCCGGATTCTGCGCCCCGCTCCGCCCGGCGCGCGGAAGCAGCCCTTGCAAACCCGCGCGGCAAATGGATCGCAAGGCCGCAGCCGCGACTCTGGCCGCAGGGGTCTGCGGGTGGTAGAGATCGACCGTCGCCGCCGCGAGGGCTTTGTCGCGCGGCAAAAGCAGCAGCGGGACGCCATGCCGCGAAAAGACCGCACACCCGGCGGCGCTTGCGCCAAGCGCCGCTAGGAGAGGTTCGTGCCGTGCGATGTCAACGCCCATTTTCGAAAACATGCGCCGCCGGCGGCATCGCCGCCGGACGCCGCGACTCAGCCCTTGAAGATGAAAAACTTGCGCAGCACGTAATTGAAGGCGAGCGACGCCACGAGGTTCGTCGCAAAAGCGATCGACGTCTGGACGCCGAAGGCGGAGACCAGCCACGCCATCGCGGCGCTGCCGACCACCATCGAAAAGCCGCCGACCGCGGAGAAGGCCAGAAATTCCGCGACGACGCCGAGCCTCCCCGGCTGGAACACGAACAGGCGGTTCAGGACATAGCAGAAGGCGTTGGAGCACGCCCACGCGCAGACGTTGGACTGGACGGTCAGCCGCGCGCGCACCGCCTCCTCGACGACCGGCGCCTCCAGCCCGAAAAGGCGCACCACGATATCGCTGTCGGTGACGCACGGAAAGACCCACCACGCGACCGCGCTGAAAGCCGCTATGTGGACGATCGTCGCAAGCCCGCCGACAAAGCCGTATTTCGCGAACTGGATTGCAGGATGCGCGCTCGCTCCGTCGCCGGTGAATTGCCGCCACGCTTCCGGCAAGGAGCGGGGGAACGCCACTTTGCAGCCGTCTTCCCGGTCCGCCGCGCTTCCGGGATTGGTGTTTACGCTGTTCATGGCGCACAGTTTACGCCCAATCCGCCGCGACCGCAACGGCCACCATTGATGTATAATCGGCGACATGGCACGGATGGAAGCGGCACCGATCGGAAGCGATCGCGGGAAAACCGCCGGCGGGCGCACCGCCGGCAAGAGCGTTTCCACGGCGTTCAAAGTCGCCTTTACCGCCGTTCTGCTGTTCCTGCTCTACCGCAAAGTCGATTTCGCCGCGTTCCGGGATCTCTTCGCGAATGCGGACGCCAGATGGATCCCGGCGTTTTTCGCGATCGCCTTCTTCAACATGTATCTTTCGAGTTTGAGGTGGCGGCTGTTCCTTGCGGCGGATGGCGTCGGCATCCCCGTGCGCAAGCTTTTCGCAAGCCACTGGATCGCGTCGTTCTGCAACTTCTTCCTCCCGTCGAACATCGGGGGCGACGTCTATCGCGTCGCCGACATCGGGCTGAAGAGCGGCAGTCTTTCGCGCAGCACGGCGTCGGTGTTCCTCGACAGGCTTTGCGGCTTCATCGCCATGTCGTTTCTCGGCTTCGCCTTCCCGCTCGCGGGCCTCGCGCGGGTTCCCCGGGACTACTGGCCGTGGCTTTTCGTGCCGATGGCGTTCTTCGCCGCATTCGCCTGCATCCTGTTCGCGGCCGTAAAGAAACAGGGCCTCGTGCGAAAAGCCGCGAAGCGGATTCCCGGGCGCTTCCGCAAAAAGGCGGAAAACGCGCTCGAGGACTTCCTCCGCGCCGTTTCCGCCGCAGCCGCCGCGCGCAAAGCCGTCGCCAAGGCCGTTGCGCTCTCGCTGGCATTCCAGTTCCTCGTGTTCGCGGCGATAGCGGTCACGGGCCGCGTCCTGCGCCTCCCCGTGCCCTTTTCGTGGTATTGCATATTCGCGCCGCTTGTCTGCATCCTCGAATCGCTGCCGGTCTCGGTGAACGGCATGGGGCTGCGCGAGGCGGCATACACCGCCTTCTTTTCGGCCGCCTTCCCGGCCGTGGGTTTTTCTCCGCCTTCCGGCGTCGGCGCGGAATCGTTCGCCCGCACGTGCGCCGGAGCGATGGCGATGGCGTACATGGCCCTCACGCTCGCTTACGCCCTCGGCGGCGGCCTCCTCCTCTTTCTGAGACTGTACGCTTCGGGCAATCGCGATTTTCCAAAACAAACAAAAAGGCGACGAACATGAAATTCGACAAATACGGCAAAGCCTACCACCTCGACCTCTCGCAGCCCGGCGCGATCCGTGAAGTGCTGGAGCTGGACGATTCCCTCTGGGCTGCGGTCTCGGCGCCCACGGCGGCGTTCAACTGCGACGCCGCGTTCCTGCGCTACCTGGACTCCGACGGCAACGGGCGCATGCGCTCGGACGAAATCCGCGCGGCGCTCGAATGGACGCTCGAAACCCTTGCCGACGATTCGCGCATCGGCTCCGACGACGCCGGTCTGGCGCTTTGCGCCGTGTCGAAGACTTCTCCCGCAGGTCCGGGGCTGCTCGTCACCGCCGCATACGTGAACGAACAGGCCGGCCGGCCCGACGCGACCGACGTGCGCCTGTGCGACGTGCGGGCCGCGATGTCCGAACTGCGCGGGAAGCCGCTCAACGGCGACGGCGTCCTCGTGCCCGCCGCAGCGGGCGGCGACGGCGAGCTTCACGAGTGGATCGACGGCGCGGTCGCCGCGACCGGCGGGACGGAAGACCTTTCCGGCGTGCGTGGCATCACGTCCGCCCAGATATCGGAATTCGACGCTGCGGTCAAGGCGTATTTGGAGTGGAAGGGCAAAGGCTCGGCGGACAATCCGGAGACGATGCCCCTCGGCGCGGACACGCCCGCGGTTTACAATCTCTTCGTCCGCCACAAAGATGCGATCGACAGGTTTTTCCTCCTCGCCGACTTCCAGCGCTACGATCCGGCCGGAGCCGAAAAATTCCTCCTGCCCGACGCCGCCGGCGAAACTGCGGACGCGGCGCTCGCGTCTTCCCCGCTCGCGCGGCCCCTCCCCGACGGCTCCTTGCCGCTCACCGGACCCTGCGTAAATCCGATAATGCGCGAAGTCGCGTCCGCGCTGCGCGACGGCCTGTTCGGGCGTGCGCTCAGAATCGAAGCGCCGGAAAGCGTCGGCGAAGACGACTGGAGGAAAGTCAAGGCGGTTCTTTCCGGCCACGAAAAATGGCTTGCGGCGAAAGCGGGCCAGATCGTCGAAACGCTCCCGCCCGAAAAGCTCCCCGCCTGGGCGGATGGCGACTTCGCGGTACGCGCCGCGAAACTGCAGGCCGAGGACGAAACCGTGGCGAAACGCGTCGCGGCGATTTCGGATCTTGAAAAGCTGCTCCTCTTCCACCGCCATTTGCCGCGACTCCTCGCGAACTACGTTTCGCTCGGCGAGTTCTACCGCCCCGGCGAAACTTCGCTCTTCGAGCGCGGAAGGCTGCTCCTCGACGGGCGCTGGTTCAACCTTGCGATAGAAGTGCCGAACGAAGCCTCGCACGCCGCGGTGGCGAAAAACGGCGGGCTCTTCACCATGTATTGCCGGGTCGAACCGTCGCCGGGCGCGCCGGGCTTCACCGTCGTCGTGCCCGCCACGGCGGGGACTCGCGGAAACATCGCCGTCGGCAAACGCGGCGTGTTCTTCGATCTGGCCGGCCAAGAGTACGATGCCGTCGTGACGAGTCTCATCGAAGCGCCGATCAGCCTCCGCGAGGCCATTCTCTCGCCCTTCCAGAACATCGCCAAAGCGGTGATGGACAAAATCGAGGGCATGTCCGCCGCGGCGCAGGCGAAGATCGAGAGCGCCGGGATCGGACTCACGGACGCCGCCGCCGAGGGCAAGGCGCCGGTGCCGCCGCCGCAGGGCGGCGGAGCCGCAGGCGCCGTCGGCATGTTCGCCGGCGTGTCCGTTGCGGTCGCCGCGTTGGGGTCAGCATTCGCCTTCATCGCAAAATCCGTTTCGGGGATGTCCTGGACGGCCCGGGCGGTTTCCCTCGTGGCGCTGATCGCGGTCGTGTTCGGACCGATCATCCTTGCCGGAGTCCTCAAACTCATGCGGCAGGACATGGGGCCGATCCTCGAAGGCTGCGGATGGGCGGTCATGAAGTCGATGCGGCTCACGAAGGCCCTGCGCAAGCAGTTCACCGAAGCGAAGGCGTATCCGAAAAACGCGGCCGGAACTCCCGAAAAACGGTGCGCCAGAGCGGCGCTCGTGGCGCTTATCCTGGCCGCGATCTTTGCGGTGGCGCTCAAATTCGCGCTCCGCTGCCCGGGGGCCTGTTCGTAGGCCCGCCGTCCGGCGAATCGCGGCGAACCGGAAAAAGAAAAGCGCACGGCGGGCCGTGCGCTTTTCATTCCATTAGCGGAATCAAGCCTTACTTCTTGGCTCCGAGAACGGCGTCCTTGGCAGCCTTGGCGACCTTGAACTTCAAGACCTTGGCGGCGGGGATTTTGATCTTTTCGCCGGTCCGGGGGTTGAGACCCGTGCGAGCCTTGCGGGTGCCGACGGCGAACTTGCCGAGACCGGGCAGGAGGATGCCTTCCTTCTGCTTCGCACCGGCGTAGGCAACGGCGACGAACGCCTCGACGGCCGCCTTGGCGTCCTTCTTCGGCAGTTTGGTGATTTCGGCGACAGCGTCAACGATGTCACCTTTGGTCTTGAGGGCTTTCTTGGCCATGGATTTTTAACCTTGGTTTGTTTGCGACCGCCGAAACGCTTCCACTCGGACGTGTCTCGCGGACGAGTTGTAAATTATCACGATTTTATGCGGTTTTCAAGTGCTTTTTCAAAAAAAATCGCGTTATTTCGCGGTTTTCCGGCAAAAACACCCGCGCAATGGAGTTTTTTTTCCGCTCCGCGCCGAGTGGAAACCAGGCACGAAGCGAATTGAAAACACGGGCGAAACGATCCGCGCGAACAGGGTCGCGGCAAAAGCGGAACTGTCGCGGTGAAAGCAAAAGCGGAACTTGCGAAATTTTCCGCAAGTGGTATCATCTGCACCGTTCTTTGCGCGGAGCGCGGATCGTCTCGACGGATGCGCCTGCGGTTTTTTCTGCCCCCGTTCGCGGACTGCCGCGTACTTCGACCTTACAACACACTAAGGGAGCCGAAACGCAAGCCCGGTCCCGTCTGGACTGCGGCCAATAGGTTCCCACCTTCATTGCCGTGAGGGCTTGAAGGACAGAGGCATTACGGCGGGGGCGGTTTTTTCTTTTCCCGGCTCGCGCGCGTTTGACTGATGCCGCCGGAAAATGTATCTTTACCGCCACGAGACTTGCGGAGGGCGTCGCATGCCGCGCATCCCGCACCGCGACTCGTCAACGCTTCGGAAAATGGAAAAACCAGAAATCGTTTTGAGGGACGACCTCGTTTCGGCGGTGGCATCGCGGACTTCGGCGAGCCGCAAGGTCGTCAGCGGCGTGATCGATGCCGTGTTCTCCGAAATCGCGCGCAACGTCGTCGCCGGGAAAGCGTGTTCGCTCAGGCGCTTCGGCGTTTTTCTCCCGGCCGAGTACAGGAGCCACCTCGGCCGCAACCCCAAAAAACCGGATGAGACCTGCGTCGTTCCGGGCGGAAGGACCGTGAAGTTCCACCCCGGCGTATTGCTCAAAAGGGCGATGAACGAAGCGACGAAGGATCGCGCGGGACAACCGTAAAGGAGCTGGACAATGGACTTTTCCGCACCGCGCGGCATGCGCGACTTCTACCCTGAGGACATGATCCTGCGCAACCGCGTGTTCGACGCCTGGCGCAGCGCCGCCGTCTCGTTCGGATTCGAGCAGTACGACGCCTGCGTGGTCGAATCGCTCGATTTGCTGAAGCGCAAGGCTGGCGAAGAGGTCGAAAACCAGGTCTATGCCTTCCAGGACAAATCCGGGCGCGAAATCGCGCTCCGGGCCGAGATGACGCCTACCCTCGCCCGCATGGTGGCCGCCCGCCAGGGGTCGCTCCAATTCCCGGTCAAGTGGTTTTGCATCGCGCAGTGCTTCCGCTACGAGCGCATGACCAAGGGGCGCAAGCGCGAGCACTACCAGCTCAACCTCGACATCGTGGGCGAGGACGGCGCGGCCGGCGAAGCGGAGGTCATAGCCGCCGCAGTGTGCGCCATGCGCAAGATGGGCGTGCCGGACGAAGCGTACAGGGTGCGCCTCTCGTCGCGCGCCCTCCTTTCGGAGCTGCTCGACAAAAAGGGCATCGACGCGAAATTCCACTCCGGCGTCTTCATCGCACTCGACAAAAAGGGCAAGATGCCCCGCGAGGAAATCGAGGAAATCCTGCGGGCCGACGGCCTTGGCGACGAAGAGTGCGCCAAGGCGTTCGACCTCACGGACATTTCGTCGCTCGACGAAGCGGCGGCGATCGCCGGCGCCGATTCTCCGGCCGTGGCGCGCATCCGCGAGCTCCTCTCCCTGCTCGAGCTCTACGGCGTCGCCTCGCAGGTCGTTTTCGACATCTCCGTGATCCGCGGCCTTTCGTACTACACGGGCGTGGTGTTCGAGGCTTTCGACACGAAGGGCGAGTTCCGCGCGATCTTCGGCGGCGGCCGCTACGACAATCTGCTCACCGCGATCGGCGGCAAGCCGACACCGGCGGTCGGCCTCGGCTTCGGCGACGTGGTGGTCGGCGAGCTTCTGAAATCGCTCGGCATCGCCGATCCGGCGCCGAAGCGCGATCTCGTCGCCGTCGGCTACATGACGGAGGCGCAGCGCGCGGCCGCGACCCGCCTTGCCGCCAGACTGCGCGGCGACGGGCGCAACGCGAGCCTGCAGCTCAGGCCGCAAAAGGCGAAGCAGTTCTTCGCCGCCGCAGGCGACAAGGCGACGCACGCCGTGTACGTGGGGCCGGACGACGAGCAGGCCGGCACCGCGCGCCTCAAGGATCTCGCCACGCGCGAGCAGTCGGAAATCCCGCTTTCGTGAGGAAAAGGCGATGACAATAAGCGAAATCCTGGAGCATCCGGAGAGCTGCGATTTCAATGTGCAGCGGCTCGGCGAATGCACGATCGACAGCCCGGTGCGCGGTTCGGTTTTCGTGCCTGAAGGCGACCGCACCCTCATCCGGCACGACGCCGGGTACGTGGAGGCCCGCGTCAGGGGTTCCCTCGCCGTGCCAAGTTTCGAAAAGGCCGGCCCGCTGCGCAAAATCTTCCACCCGCCGGCGTGGTGCAGGGCGGCGATAGTCACTTGCGGCGGCCTGTGCCCGGGGCTCAACGACGTGGTGAAGGGCATCGTGCAGACGCTCTGGTTCGACTACGGCGTACGCCACATTTTCGGCGTCCGGTACGGCCTCGAAGGGCTCGTCCCGGCGTACGGCCACGAGCCGATGGTCCTCACGCCGGACGACGTGGACGACATCCACCAGATCGGCGGCACAATACTCGGCTCTTCGCGCGGCGGGCAGGACACGAAAGTCATCGTTGACACGCTGTCGCACCTCAACATAAACCTCCTTTTCTGCATCGGCGGCGACGGCACGCTCAGGGCCGCAAAGGACATTGCGGACGAAGTGACGCGGCGAAGGCTCGCGATTTCGGTCGTCGGCGTGCCCAAGACGATCGACAACGACCTCGCGTTCATCGGGCGCTCGTTCGGCTTCGAAACCGCAGTTTACGAAACCGGCCGCGTAATCACGTGCGCGCACGTCGAGGCGAAGGGCGCGCCGCGCGGAATCGGTCTCGTCAAGCTCATGGGGCGGGATTCCGGCTTCATCGCGGCGTACGCGGCGATCGCCAATTCCGTCGTGAATCTCTGCCTCGTGCCGGAAGTCCCGTTTTCGCTTGACGGCGAGCACGGCGTGCTCACGGCGCTCGACAGGCGCTTCGGCATGGGAAAAAGCCACGCGGTGATCGTCGTCGCGGAGGGCGCCGGGCAGGATTTGCTAAAGGGCGACGAGCGCCGGGACGCGTCGGGAAACGTGCTCAAGAAGGACATCGGCGCATTCCTCAAGGCGAAGATCGAGGAGCATTACGCGGCGCGCGGAGAGCCCGTTTCCGTGAAATACTTCGATCCCAGCTACATGATCCGCTCCGTGCCGGCCCAGGGCGCCGACGCGATCCACTGCTGCATGCTGGCCCGCAACGCGGTGCACGCCGCGATGGCCGGCCGCACCAACTGCGTGGTCGGCAAATGCGCGGACGTGTACATGCTCGTGCCGATAGCGCTTGCGACCGTGGAGCGCCAGAAACTGGACGTCAACGGCCCGCTGTGGCAGGCCGTGGTGGATGTGACGCGGCAGGGCGAGTACATGGGCTACGAGCCGCTGGTGAGGGGATGAAGGGCCGCTGAAAGGCTGTGCGGACTGCAATGACCGGATCGTACCATCTGGTGGGAATCGCCGGAAGCGGGATGTCGGCTCTCGCCGAGGTGCTGCTTGACGGCGGCGCCGCCGTTTCCGGCTCCGACCGGTTTCTCGACGGCGGCGAACTCCCCCCCGCCGCTGCGGCGCTCCGCGCGCAGGGCGTGGAACTCTTTGCGCAGGACGCCTCCGGCGTGCTTTCCCGGCGCCGCCGCCCCGATGCCGTCGTGGCCTCGGCGGCGGTCGAAAGCGACAACCCTGATGTCGCCGCCGCCCGCAGCGCCGGCATCCCGGTGCTGGGGCGCTCCGAGGCCCTTGCGCTGGCGCTTGAAGGGAAGCGCCTCGTTGCGGTCGCCGGCACCTGCGGCAAATCCACCACCACGGCCCTTCTCGGACATTTGCTCCACTGCGCCGGGCTGAATCCGGCAGTGGTGAACGGCGCTTCGTGCCCGGCCTGGACCGACGGCGGCCGCCGCACCGGCGCCGTCCTGCGCGGCGGCGGCGGCATTTGCGTCGCGGAGGTTGACGAATCGGACAAGTCGCTCCTGCGCTTCCGCCCGGCGGCGGCGATAGTCCTCAACGCCTCGGCCGACCATTTTCCGATCGAGGAGACGAACGCCCTTTTCGACGCATTCGTTTCGCGGGTCGAAAAGGGCGGGATCGTCGTGGACGCCCGGCGGGATCCGCCGCCAGTTGCGCGGGAAAACGGCTGGGCTGTCGAGTTCGAGTTCGGCGGCGCGTCGCTCTCGCTCCCCTGCCCCGGCCTTCACAATGCGGCCGACGCCGTGGCGGCATGCCGCATGGCGACGGCCCTCGGTGTGCCGGCGAGCGCCCTCGCGCCGGCGCTTGCGTCGTTCCCCGGCATTTCGCGCCGCATGCAGCGCGTGGGGCGCACCTCGGGCGGAGCCGTCGTGGTCGATGACTACGCCCACAACACCGAAAAGCTCCGTTCCGCCATCCTCGCGCTGCAAGCCCGCTCCGGGCGCCTGTTCGCGGTGTGGCGTCCGCACGGCTACGCGCCGCTTCGCAAGATGCGGGGCGACCTTGCGAAAATGTTCGCGGAAACGCTCCGCGCCGGCGACGCGCTGTTCCTCCTGCCGGTTTTCGACGCCGGCGGCACGGCCGACAGAAGCATCGCGTCGGCAGATTTGGCGCGCGACCTTTCGGGCGCGCCGTTCGCCGTGTTCCAGGCGGCGGACGCGGACGAAGCGGCGGCCCGCATCGGCGCCGAGGCCCGCGACGGCGACATCGCCGCCGTGTTCGGCGCGCGGGATCCCGGTCTTGCGCGGCTGGCGCGCGCGCTCGCCGTCCGCCCCGCATGATTGAAAAATTGCAAACCACGATTAACCAGCGGAAAAAACAGATGAAAAAACTTGACAACATTCTCTGCATCGGCGCCGGATACGTCGGAGGCCCGACAATGGCCATGATTGCGAAGAAATGTCCCGGACGCCGCGTCACGGTGGTTGACATCAACGCGAGCCGCATCGAGGCGTGGAAGTCGGACCAGCTGCCGTTTTACGAGCCCGGTCTGCGCGAAGTCGTAAACGAAACCATCGGCAAAAACCTCTTCTTTTCGACCGACATCCCGGCGGCGGTCGCCGAAGCGGACGTCGTGTTCGTGGCGGTGAACACGCCGACGAAAACCTTCGGCCAGGGCGCAGGGTGCGCGGCCGATTTGCAGTATTGGGAGAAGACGGCCCGCGAAATCCGCCAGTTCGCGACGCACGACCTCGTGGTGGTGGAGAAGAGCACGCTGCCGGTGCGCACCGCCACGGCCATGAAGCGCGTGCTCGAGTCGTCCGGCGGCGCATTCAGGTTTGAAGTCCTGTCGAACCCGGAATTCCTCGCCGAAGGCACGGCCATCGCCGACCTCGAGAACCCCGACCGGGTTCTCGTCGGGTCGGACGAAACGCCGAGCGGGCTCGAAGCGCGCGCGGCGGTGGTCGATATCTACGCCGAGTGGGTTCCGCGCGAGCGGATTCTCACGACCAACGTCTGGTCGTCCGAGCTCTCGAAACTCGCGGCCAACGCATTCCTCGCGCAGCGCATTTCAAGCGTGAACGCCCTGTCGGAACTGTGCGAAAAAACCGGCGCCGACGTGACGGAGGTGGCACGGGCGATCGGCTTCGATTCGCGCATCGGCCCGAAGTTCCTGAAGGCCGGCGTCGGGTTCGGCGGATCGTGCTTCAAGAAGGACATCCTCAATCTCGTTTACCTCTGCGAGCAGCAGGGGCTCGCGGAAGCCGCCGGGTACTGGCGCTCGGTCGTGGAGATGAACGCCCACCAGGAGAGCCGCTTCGTCGCGAACATGCTCCGGGCCATGTTCAACACCGTGTCCGGCAAGCGCATCGCCATGCTCGGCTACGCCTTCAAGGCCGACACGTCCGACACGCGCGAAACGCCCGCGAAAGTCGTGGCCGACCTCCTTGCGCAGGAGCGCGCCCAAATCGTGGTCAGCGACCCCCACGCCCTCGCCAACGCGCGCACCGAGCTTTCGCCGCACAGCGGGCTCGTCGAGTTCGAGCCCGATCCGTACAAGGCGGTCGAGGGGGCGGACGCCGTGGCGCTCATGACGGACTGGAAGGCGTACCCGCAGCTCGACTGGAAGCGCGTGTTTTCGCTCATGCGCAAGC
>JAFSUV010000145.1 GCA_017450425.1 Kiritimatiellia bacterium | reverse complement strand
CTGCTGCAAGTACGCCGGGAAGCGGGCGAGATACTGGTCGTAGGGCAGGACGGCCAGCGACTCGGCGCCGAAGAAGTTGTTGTACCAGATTCCGAGCAGGGCCATCGTCGCCGGCAGGTTCTTTTCAAGCGGTGCCGTGCGGAAGTGGTTGTCCATCTTCTCGTAGCCGGAGAGCATCTCCATGAACGCTTCCGGGCCGATCGAGATCATGAGCGAAAGGCCGATTGCGCTCGGCAGCGAGTAGCGCCCGCCGACCCAGTTCCAGAATCCGAACATGTTCTCGGTGTCGATGCCGAACTTCGCGACTTCGTCGGCCGCCGTCGAGATGGCGACGAAATGCTTCGCGACTGCGGCGGCGTTTCCGTCGTAGTGCTTCAGCACCCATTCGCGCGCCGTGGTCGCGTTGTCCATCGTCTCCAACGTGGTGAACGTCTTGGAGGCGACGAGGAAGAGCGTCTCCTCCGGATCCATATCGCGCACGGTTTCGGCGAAGTGCGTGGCATCGACGTTCGAGACGAACCCAAGGCGGATCGAGCGCTGTGAAAACGGCGCAAGCGCGATGGAGGCCATGCACGGCCCCAAGTCCGAGCCGCCGATGCCGATGTTCACGACGTTGCGCACGGGCTTGCCGGAAAAACCCTTCCACTCGCCGGAACGAACCGCCCGCGCGAACGCGGCCATTTTGTCCAGCACCGCGCGGACGCCGGGCATGACGTCCTCGCCCGTCGCGGCATCCTTCACGGCGCCGCCGGAAAGCGCGCGCAGCGCGACATGGAGCACGGCGCGGTCTTCGGTCTCGTTGATGTGCGCGCCGGAGAACATCGCCTCGGCCTTCTCGCGGACTTTGCACGCTTCGGCGAGGGCGCGGAGCCTTTCCATCGTCCCCTCCGTCACGAGATGCTTGGAGTAGTCGAGCGTCCAGCCCGCCGCTTCGATCGTCATCTTCGAGGCGCGATCCGGATCGGCGGCGAAAGCCGCGCGAAGGGAGAAATCGCGGAGCGCTTCGCGCTCGCTCTTCAAAGCAGCCCATTCGGGCGTAGTCGTAGGATTCATGGTAGTTGAAAGTTGAAAGTTGAAAGTTGGAAAGTTGAATGGCCGGTCATTCGGCAAGGCGGGCATTGCAGGCGCGGGCGGCCGCCCTGCCCTCCCCCATTGCGAGGATGACGGTCGCGGCGCCGAGGACGATGTCGCCGCCGGCAAAGACGTTGCGCATCGTGGTTTCGTGGTTTTCATCGACCACGATGCGGCCCTTTTTGTCGGGTTCGATGTCGGGCGTCGTCTGCGGGACGAGCGGATTGGAAGAGTTGCCGATCGCGACGATCACGCAATCCGTTTCGAGCGTGAACTCGCTGCCGGGCACCGGCACCGGGCTGCGGCGGCCCGAGGCGTCCGGCTCGCCGAGCTCGTAGCGCAGCACCTCCATGCCGGTCACGACATCGTTTTCGTCGCCGACGATCTTCACGGGGTTGCAAAGCACGTGGAACTCGACGCCCTCCTCCTTGGCGTGCTCGACCTCCTCCGCGCGCGCCGGCATCTCCGCCTCGGTTCGGCGGTAAACGAGCATCACCTTCTCCGCCCCGAGGCGAAGCGCGGTGCGCGCGGCGTCCATCGCCACGTTGCCGCCGCCGAGGACGGCCACGCGCTTTGCGTGGTAGTACGGAGTCGAAGCGCGCTTTTCGTCGAACGCCTTCATGAGATTCGAGCGCGTGAGGTATTCGTTGGCGGAAAAGACGCCGACGAGATTTTCGCCCGGAATGTCCATGAAGCGCGGAAGGCCGGCGCCGGAGCCGACGAACGCCGCGTCGAAGCCGTCCTCACCGAGGAGCTTTGCGAGCGGACGCGAGCGGCCGACCACGAAATTGGTGCGAATCTCCACGCCCATCGCGCGAAGGCCGTCAACCTCCTTCTCGACGATGGCCTTGGGCAGGCGGAACTCCGGTATGCCGTAGGAAAGGACGCCGCCGCACTTGTGCAGCGCCTCGAACACCACGACCTCGTGTCCGGCGCGGCGGACATCCGCCGCGAACGCGAGCGAAGCCGGTCCGGAACCCACGACCGCGACGCGCTTGCCGGTGGGCGGCGCGACCTGCGGCGGCCTCGCCGCGCCGCTCTCGCGCTCCTTGTCCGCGACGTAGCGCTCCAGGCGGCCGATCGCGACGGACTTCATCGGATCCTTGGCGATCTTGCCCACGGTGCACTCCTTCATGCACTGGCGCTCCTGCGGACAAACGCGGCCGCAGACGCTCGGCAGGAGGCTTTCCTCCTTGATGACGGCGATCGCGCGCGCGTCGTCCCCCTCCGCGATCGCCTTCACGAAGCGCGGGATGTCGATCTTGACCGGGCAACCGGTCGTGCAAGGCTTTGCGGGGCACTGCAGACAGCGCTGCGCCTCCAGCCGGGCCATCGACTCCGTGTAGCCGAGGGCCACCTCGCCCATGTTGCGGATGCGCGCCCCGGCGCTCTGCGACGGCATCGGACGCTGCGCGATCTTCGTGCGCTGCGGCGCCTTCAAGGAGGAAACATCCCCCAGGGCGGCAAGCCCGGCACGAGCCGCCTCTTCGAGGTCCGCAAGATTGTCAGCCATTGAATTCATGGTATTTGCGTGTCAAACGCGGGGTAGTCTATCAAAAAAAGGGCGGTTGCGGAGAAACTCCCGATGCAATACAATGTCGCCGTTCGGACGAACAATTAAATCAAGCGAGGATTGGACATGGACGGCGGCGATCAAGACGGACTCTCGGCTTCCCTTTTGGACGGTTTCTCTTTTTCACCGGATTGGGCGAAGTCGTCGGCTGACGAGCATTCCCGGAAAATCGGGAAAATGGCATCGCGGTTCGACGGCGAAAGCGCCGACCGGCGCGAACACCGCCAATTCGAGCATCGCGGCGCATTCAGGCGCGGCGACGGCGCCCCGGACGGCGGGGCGTGGCGCAAACCGCGCCGCGAACGCGACGACGAAGAGCGCGGCGACTCGCGCG
>JAFSUV010000144.1 GCA_017450425.1 Kiritimatiellia bacterium | reverse complement strand
TCGACGAATACGGCTGGGACGGGTGCTACCACGCCTTCAACGAATGGCGCGGATGGAACGTCGAGTTCGGCGGCTCCTCGCTCGCGACGCTGCGGCGCGTCGGCGACACGCCGCGCAAGCGGGCGCTGCTCGACGGCCTGAACGGCGTACCGCCCTGCTTCGAGGGGCCGCTCGCCGCCGCGCGCGACCGCATCGCCGCTCTTTCCGCAACTTGCGACGACGCCTTCTTCTTCATCACCGACCTGCACGTCCCCGCCAACAGCGGCGTTTCGGGACGCCTCCTCTCCGCGCTCGTCGCCGGGACAAGCGTGAAAAATGTCATCTGCGGCGGCGACATCCCCGGCGCGTTCGGCGGGAAGGCCGAGATCGACGCGACGGTCGCCGCCTACAGCGAATGGTGGGTCGCGCCCATCGAGCGCGCGGGCGGCGATTTCTACGCCATGAAGGGCAACCACGACTTCACGATCCGCGAAAGCATGGCCACGACGAACGGCTTCACCTATCCGGGCGCCGCCGCGCGCGACATCCTCATGGAGACCGCCGCCATCCGCAAGGGCGCCGTCACGAACCCGGACGACCCCGAAGCCTGCTACTACTACGTCGATTTCCCCGAAAAGCGCATCCGCTGGATCGTCGCCGACACCACGGACTCCATCCGCGCCGACCGCGCCTACTGGGCTGTGAAATACGGCATGGGCGAACGGCAGTTGCGCTGGCTCGCGGAAAACGCGCTTGCGACGATCCCCGACGGCTGGGCGGCGCTCGTGATGAACCACATTCCCGTCGCGACGATCGTCGATTGCGAATGGGACGACGTTCCGGGCATTATGGCCCCGTGGCGCAACCTCCTCGAAGCCTACCAGAACCGGGGCAGGGCCGCCGTCGGCGACAGGGAATACGACTTCTCCGGCGCGGGCGGATTTCTGCTCTGCGACCTCACCGGCCACGAACATGCCGAGCGGCAGACATTCCAGCGCGGACTCTGGCACATCACGCAGCCGAGCGACGCCGCCTACACCGCCGACTACCGCCACGGATCCGCTCCGAGGAGCGAAAACCTCCCGGAGCGCAAGAAGGGGACGCCCTTCGAGCCGAACTTCGACGCCGTCCACATCGACCTTGCGAACAAGGCGCTCCACTTCACCCGCATCGGCGGCGGCGGCAATCGCACATTCCACCTCGACCCGGTGCGCCTCCGCGTCGGAGAGTCGCTGAGGCTCGCGGCCGCGCCGGAACTCGGCGCCGCCCGCTGGGCGTGCTACGACGCCGACCGCGTGGGCGTCTCGCCCCATCCCGACAACAAATGGCAGAAGCGCTACCGCTACTTTAGCGACGTCGCCGAGATTTCACCGGATGGCGTCCTGACCGCGAAGAAGCAAGGCGAGAGCGTCGTCCTCGCCATCGCGCCAAACGGCGACAAGGAACTCTTCGCCGTCCGTTGCGACGGGCTTGGCGACGGACTATAATCCCGCCCCTATGCAACGCACCATGTCCCCCATCCGTATCCTCTCCTTAAACCTCCGCACCGCTATATGCGAGCGCGACACCTCCCACGCCTGGCCGCTGCGCCGCGACATCTGCCGCGACGTGATCGCCTGCGGCGGCTACGACTTCGTGGGCACGCAGGAAGCCTGGTTCTCGCCCGACGATCCCGCTGCCGATCAGGCCGGCGACCTCGCGCGCGGCATCCCCGGCTACGGGTTCCTCGGCACCTCGCGCGATCCTGACCCCGCCAGCGGCGAAGGATGTCCCATCCTCTACCGCCGCGACCGCTGGGAACTCGACGCGGGCGACAACGGCCAGCTCTGGCTTTCGGGCACCCCGGCCGTCCGCGCCTCGCGCCTCGCCGACGCCACGCACGCGCGCATCATTGTCTGGGGGCGCTTCCACGAGCTCGACTGCGGCCGGCGCACCGGGCGCACCGTCCTCTTCGCCAACACGCACCTCGACTACCTCTACGAGCACACGGCTCTGCAGCAGGCGGCCATCGCGAACCGCATCCTTGCCGACATGGCGCGCCCCGGCGAGCCGGTTTTCCTAACCGGAGACTTCAACTCCTACGAGCGCTCGTGGCCCGTCCTCCACCTCCTCGGCGAGCCGCTGCCGACAGCTGCGGACTTTCCGCCACCCCCGCTTCCAATGCGCGACGCCTGGCGCGAAGCGCACCCCGGCGAACCGGACGCGCGCACATTCCAGGCGTGGCTCGAAAGGGACACCGAGAATCGCCGCATCGACTACGTGTTCTTCGCCGGCCCGGTTCGCGTGGCCGATTCGCAAATCGACCGCGAACCGCGCGGCGGCAGCCTCCCCTCCGACCACTATCCGCTCTCCGCGACACTGCTCCTCGCGACCTGATTCCGCAGGGCAGGCGGCACAAACTAGCCCTCTCCGCCGCCGTGACGGCGGCGGAAGCGCGGTTCGCGCCGGCAAAAGCACGAGCGGAGCAGACAGATCTGCGCCGCAATGTATGTCGGCCCGACGAGCGCACCGCATCCCGGCACATGGAGCATCCTGCAGCCGATCATCATGTCGGAGAAAAGCAGCAGGGCGATTCCCGCCGTGTATATGCGGCGGCGAGTCCCAACCGCCATCGCAAGGCCGAGCGCGCTCACGGCGGCGTAGATGACGACCGCCGCCGCCGTAGCGGGTTTCAGCCGCTGCGCGAGCGGGACGCCCGCGAAGAGCAGGAGCGGGATCGCTGCCGCGATAAAAGCCCGCATGTTCGGCCGCGCCTCGCGGATCTGCCCGGCCATCCAGAGCAAATGCGCCGCGGCGAAGCACCCGACGCCCGCGACAAACCCGCCCGAACCTGGCGGCGAACACCGGATGGCGAGCAGCCAGTCGCCCGTCGCCGCCGCCGCAAAGCCGGCGAGCATCCAATGTTGCCTGAAGGAGAGATGTCGCATTGCGTGATCCGCGGCATCGGGCTGCCGGACGCCCAAGTGGGCGTCCACAATGTCGTTCGCATGCCGCGGGCAATCATTATAGCGTGTTCAACGGCCCGAAGGGTTTTCATTTGCGTTCAATG
>JAFSUV010000143.1 GCA_017450425.1 Kiritimatiellia bacterium | reverse complement strand
GTATTCACGGACGTGCGGCAGAGGCGGCGGATCGGCGCGCCCATGCAGTGGGCGCGCCGCGCCCCGCGGGAGTGGGCGTGACGGCAAAGCCGGTCGTGCAACGCGAGCAGGAGCCGGACCGAAAGGCTCAAGAAAAGCCATGTGCCGGCGAACGGAAGTACCAAGAGCAGCGCGGTCAGCTGGTCGCCGGGAAGAGGTCGGGCGGCGAAGGTGTCCGCGAAGGCAAGCGAAGCCTCGGCGGCGGTGTCGAGATCGCGCAGAAAGCCGGAGCGGAGGTCGGACATGGGGGAGCCGGAGGGGATGTTGGGCGGGAGAACTACGTGGATGCTGGGCGGCGGGAACGGAGCGGAATTCTCGGAAAACCGCGGCCGGATGTCAAGAAAAATTTATTACGGTGTAAATATTGAAAAATTAATGTGAAATAGAATCGCATACACGGTGCGGTTCAGGGCGAAACCCGAATCCCGAATCCCGAAACCCGCTGGCGAAGCCCCTCGGCTTCTTTCGGGAGTCAGCCGGCACGGTCCGGGCATTCAGACGGCGCAACCGCTAGGCCGAAACGGAAATGCGTTCCGCGAAAACCCGGCGAGGATCGCATGGCGGCTACCGCCGCGCGCGGACCGGGCCAATCGGGGGGCGGCATGCACAGTGACCGGCGTCGACGAAATGACGAAACGACCCAAGGACGAGAGGTCGTGCCTCCCGCGCCGAAGGCTCCCGAGGCGGGATCCTTTTGTCCTTTCGTCCTGCCGTCCTTTCGTCGAACGGGCCGGATTTTGGGGCGAGCTTCCCCGAACGGTGACCCTTGCGGGGTAAGCTATTCCCGGTTTCAGACGTCTCGTCGGTCGTCGAAAACTCGCCGCTGTCTTGATTTGACCGTCAGACCCGTCAAGTGTCGACGGACGGCGTCCCTCCAGACGAGGAGTCGGATTTCCATATCTCGCGCCATAGGCTACTTGAGATGCCGCGCGGCGTCGAGCACGGGTTTCATGTCGGCCGTAACATGGCGCGGCAGACCCAAGCGCGCGACGGCGCCCGGATATGGGTCCGCCTCGGCGGATCCGCCGGCGGCGATTGCGGCGCGGTACTCCGCGGCAATCGCTGCGGCGATCTCTTCGACCGGGATCTCCTTGAACGTGCGGTGCGAACGCGGCGAGACGCCCGGCACACGGTAGAAGTGCCATTCTGACGGGTCGGCGTCTACTGGCCAGTAGGTCTTTCCTCCGAGATGCTTCGTGATCGGCAGCTCCGGCGGGATCGACTGTTTGAGGACCTTGAGGCGGTTCTCCGTCGCGGACTCGAACCCCCATTCCTCCAGCACGCGGGTGAAGAGCAGATTCTCCGTGATCGGCCCTTCCGCGTTCGCGATACGCAGCATCTGGTCCCTCACGTAGACCGGCCCGACCGCGAGGTTAAAGTTCACCGCCGAGCGCGGCGTGGCATCCAGCTGCGCCGGCGCATAGAGACGCTCGTTGTCTTCCCGCGCCGCCGGTTCCCTCCGGTCCTGCTTCAGCCGCGCCAGCGCCGCGTCCGCGCGGTCGAGACAAGCTGCAGCAGCGGTGAAGCGGTTTCTGTCAATCGCCTCCTTGGCGGCATCGGATTCGATTTCGGCATCAGAAACGAACGTGGACAAATTCAAGTCCGCTCGGTCCTCGGCGGAGATGCCAGCAAGGGCGCGCGCCAGCGCGACTTTGCGGCGCAGGACGTTCGCTTCGAGAGCGGCCTGGCTCTGCGGCTCGCCGGGACGGCTCGCCCCACCGGGCTCTGCGCCCCCTGCGTTCTCTGCGTGAGATCCAAATGCCGCGCCACCGCCGCGGCTCGGCGCAAACGGTTCCGCCACACCGCCGAGCGCGGCGACGAACGCGGTGCAGGACGGAAAACGAGCCTTCGGGTCCTTGGCGAGCGCGCGCAGGAGCGCTTCGTTCGTGGCGGGATCCACGTCTTCGATTTCGTCCGGCGCGTCGCCGACGACCGCCGACTTCATGATCATCGGGTCGCCGGTTTCGAACACGCCGGCGAACGGCGGTGCGCCGGACAACAGTTCGTAGAGAACGCACGCAAGGGCGTATTGGTCCGTGCGGCCGTCCTGCTTCTTGCCGAGCCACTGCTCCGGCGCCATGTAGGGCCGCGTGCCGCTCGTGTCGCCCGCCTCCGTCGAAACGCGCGACATGGAGGAGCGGATTTCGGCCGCCAACCCGAAGTCGAGAATGCGGACGCGGAGCGTCGGTGCACCCTGCCCATGGTCGAGCGGTCGCGGCTCGGCCGCGACCGTCTCGACCATGACATTGCCCGGCTTGATGTCGCGGTGGACGATTCGCTCGCCGTGCGCGTAGTCGAGCGCGGCGGCGACCTGACGGCCGATTTCGAGCGCGAGGTCCGGCGGAACGACGCCGTCCGGGAACTGGCGGCGCCATTTCGAGAGCGTGACGCCCGGCGCGTAGCGCATCACCATCACGCTGTCGCCGGGCGAGAGCTTGAGCTCGCGGCGGGCTGTTTCGTCGAAGACGTTGATGTCGCGAACGGGATGCAACACGAGTGCGGTGGCGATGTTCGGATGCGCGAGACGGGAGACGAGCGCGAACTTTTCGCGCAACAGGTCCATCTCCTCGGCGTTGTGCTTGAGGAGCGGATGGAGCGTCTTGATCGCGACCTCGACGCCGCTCGCCGTGTCGCGCGCCAAATACACGACGCCGAACCCGCCGCCGCCGAGCTTGCGAAGTAGGTCGTAG
>JAFSUV010000142.1 GCA_017450425.1 Kiritimatiellia bacterium | reverse complement strand
TCGGCATCTCGAACGGAAATCTCGCGCTCGCCATCGTCTTTTCGGCCGTGCTGGGCGCGCTCGTGCCGGTCTTTACGGAGACAATGCGGGCGCTCCGGAAATTCGCCGTCGTGTCGTGGACCAACGCCCTTTCGCCGATGGTCAGGTTCGCGGCGATGGCGCTGCTCCTTCCGGTGCGGGGGCTTACCGGCTATTTCGCCGGCCAGGCGTGCGTGCCGGTCTTCGTTTCCGCGACGGCGCTCTGGAATTTCCTCAGGACGAACCGCGCCGTCAGGCCGGTGTCATGGTGGCGCGGCGACCGGGCGCTGTTCCTTTCGTACATCATGCCGCTCGCCGCAACGTCCGTGGCCGGCGGCCTGTGTTCCATGGCCGAAGTGCTCCCATTTGCGCACATGCCCAAGGCCGAGAGCGCGGCGTGGTACCAGCTGACGCGATTTTCGGAAATCGCGTCGTACATGGGCACGGCCGTCGTGTTCGTCCTGTTCCCCGTCGCTTCGTCGCGCCATGAGCGCGGAGAGGACACCCTGCCGCTGCTCGCGCGGGCGATGGCGCTCGTGCTTGCGCTCGGCACTGCTTTTTCACTCGTGCTGGCGCTGTCCGGGACGGCGCTTTTTTCGTCCGTCGGCTTTCTTTCGCCGTACGCCGGTTTCACGCACTGGCTTCTTCCGCTCGGGATTCTCGCCTCGGCAAGGACTGCGGTAGGGTGCTTTGCAGCCCACGAAATGGCGTGCGCGCGGTTCGCGTTCCTGCGCTACACCGTGCCGATCTCGCTGTGCGAAGCGGCTGTGGTCTGGACGCTGTGCGCCGGGGCGCCGCAGTGCCGGATCGAGACGTGGCACATCGGCCACGTCTATGCCGCCATGATTTCCGGCGCGATCGCCACCCTGGCGGCAAACGCGCTCGACATGGCCTCGCGCAAAAGACGCCCCGCCGCCGCGCGCCCGCGCGCGGCGTAGCGCCGGATTCGGGTTTGGGCGCTATACGACCTTGCCGGGGTTGAGGATGCCCTTGGGGTCGAACGCGGCTTTGACGCCGCGCATCACGGCGAGGATTTCCGGCGGCACGGACTCGTGGAACCACGGCTTTTTCGCCACGCCGATCCCGTGTTCGCCGCTCACCTGCCCGCCGAGCTCGCGCGCTTTGGCGTAGAGATCGTCGAAAGCGCCCTTGAGCGCGATTTTCCACTCCTCTTCGCCGAGACCGTCGCGCAGCACGTAGATGTGCAGATTTCCGTCGCCGGCATGGCCGAACGAGAGAATCCGGGTGCCGTGCCGTTCGCGAAGCGACCGGGCGAACAGAATGAACTCCGCCACGCGCGAACGCGGCACGACGACATCGCACTCGTCCATCTCGGTGGTCGAAGCCTTGATCGCTTCGAGAAACGCCCCGCGCGCCGACCAGATCGATTCGTTGCGCTCTGCGGTGTCGGAGATGAACGCGTCGGTCGCCCCTGCCGCGAGGCAGGTTTCGGACGCGGCATCCATCGCCAGGTCGATTTCGGCCTGGCTGGCGCCGTCGAAGGTCAGCAGGAGGTAGGCGTCCGCCGAGCTGTCCGGGAACTTGCGCCCCTGGTAAACCTCGGCGGCGAGGATGACATCCCGCTCCATGAACTCGACCGCCGTCGGTATCGACGATGCGCGAATGACGGACGGAACGGCCTTGATCGCCGCTTCGAGGCCGGAAAACGGCACGAGCAGCGACACCTTGAATTTCGGCAGCGGCAGGAGCCGCAGCGTGGCCTTGGCGACAACGGCGAGCGTCCCCTCCGACCCCACGACGAGGTCCTTGAGCGAGTAGCCCGAAGAGTTCTTCGCGACCTTGCCGCCGAGCGTGGCGACGGAGCCGTCCGGCAAAACGACTTCGAGCGCCCGCACGTAGTCGCGCGTGACGCCGTACTTGACGGCCCGCATCCCGCCGGCGTTCGTCGAAATGTTTCCGCCGATCGTGGCGGTCTTTTCCCCCGGATCCGGCGGATAGAAAAAGCCGCGCGGCTCGACATACTTGGCGATGTCCATGAGAAGCACTCCCGGCTCGAGCGTGAGAGTCATGTTCTCTTCGTCGAGCTCCAGGATATGCGTCATGGCGCCCGTGTCGAGCAGAATGCCGCCCCGCACGGCGACCGATCCGCCGACGAGGCCGGTGCCGCCGCCTCTCACCGTGACGGGGAGATTGCGCTCGGAGGCGTAGCGCATGACGGCCGAAATCTCCTCCGTCGAGCAAATGCGAACGCGCGCGTCCGGACGGCGTGAGATGCCGCCCAGCTCGTCGTGGCAAAAGTCGTCGCCGATGTCGCCGCCCGCCGTGACGCGCTCTGCGCCGCAAATGCCGCGAAGCGCCGCGAGGTCGGCGCCGGTAAACTCCGAAAAACTCATTTTGAAGACTCCTTCCTTGCCAAAATTTCGCCGGTGAGGGCCGGAACCACATCGTAGAGGTCGCCGACTATGCCGATGTGCGCCACGGAAAATATCGGCGCGTCCTTCGCCGTGTTTATCGCAACGATCGTGCCCGCTGCGGACATCCCGGAAACAAACTGGATCGCGCCGGAAACGCCGCACGTCACGATGAGTTTGGGCTTTACCGTGCGCCCCGAAATGCCGATCTGGCACTTGGCGTCGAGCCAGCCGGCCTCGACGACGGCGCGGGTGGCGGCGACGCGGCCGCCCAGCGCGTCCGCCAGCGCCTGGAGCATCGCGATGTCTTCGCGGCGGCGCACGCCGCGCCCGCACACAACGAGCGCTTCGGCGTCCTCGATCCCTCTTTCCGGCGGCTTCGGCTCGGTGCGCAGTATTTCGATGCGCGAC
>JAFSUV010000141.1 GCA_017450425.1 Kiritimatiellia bacterium | reverse complement strand
CGCCGGACGCGGGGAAGTTCGGGGCGGCGGCCGCCGCCCGCCCCGCAGGATCGACTTTGAAGCCGCTCCTGTGCGCATTGGCGTTCGACGCCGGGCTGGCGACGCCGGATTTGCGATTGATGGACGCTCCGATGGCGCTGCGCGGCTACAATCCGGCGAACTTCGACGGCGGCCACCGCGGGATGGTGCCGCTGAAAGACGCGCTCGTCCTTTCGCTAAACCTCCCCTTCGTCAGACTGCTGGCGAAAACGGGCGTGACGAGATTCGCCGACCTGCTGCGCGGCGCGGGATTCGCGCACCTCGGCGGCGACGACTCGAAGCTCGGGCTCGGGCTGGTGATCGGCAACGCGGAAATCACGCTCGTCGAGCTCGCCCGCGCATACGCCGCGCTCGCCGGCGGGAGGCTGGGCGTTTCGCGCGAAGCGGCATGGCTCGTCGCGGAGATTCTTTCCGCCGGCGGCAGGGGAACGGCGGCGCCCGGGCACTCCGCCGACGTGCGCGCGCCGCGCTTCGCATGGAAGACGGGCACCAGCGCGGCGTTCCGCGACGCGTGGACGGTCGCATGGAACCCGAAATACTGCGTGGCGACGTGGTGCGGGCATCTTTCAGGCGGATTCAACGACAAGGCGTTGACAGGCTCTCTCGCGGCCGCGCCGCACGCGCTTTCGCTCGCGCGCGCCCTCCACCCGTCCGGCAGAGGCCCGTGGTTCGCAAAACCCGAAGGAGTCGTGTCGCGCAAAATCTGCAGGACGACAGGCGAGAGGGCCGGCGCGTTCTGCCCGGAAACGGAGGACGGTTTCGCCATCTCGGGCGCAAGCCCGCTCGCGCCTTGTTCGCTGCATCGCGCGGGAATGTCGCGCGAAGAGGCGCTCGCCGCCCGGCCGCGCAAACTTCCGCTCGCAATCGCTTCTCCGCAAAACGGCGCCGTGTTCGCGCCGGCGGCGGCGGAAGTCTCGCAGGGCGTCGTGTTTTCCGCCGCGAACAACCCCGACGGCGAAAAACTCTGGTGGATAGTCGATGGCCGCTTCATCGGCGAAACGCAGGGCGGCGGCAAACTCGCGGCGACGCTGCCGCCGGGAACGCACGAGGCGGTTTGCGCGTCGATGGACGAAACGTCGGCGCCGGTGTCGTTCGAGGTGAAAGAGGCGCCCGCTCCTTCAGCGCAGGCGCGATGAAGCGGCGGCGACGCGGTTTCCGGGAAGGAAGTCGAGCCTGCCCTTCATGCGCAGCGAAATGCACGCCACGTTGAGCTTCGCGGGGGGAAGCCCGGTCTTGCGCAGCAGCACGTCCATCGAAACGGGCGCGTCGTCCACGTTTCGCATGACCACCGACTCTTCGAGAGTGTAGGGGATGTTTTCCGGCGGCGCGGGCGTCTGCGGCGCGGGAGGCGCCGGAACTTTCGCCGCACGCGGCGCCGCCGGCGCGCAAACCATGCTCAATTCGCTCAACTCGCGCTGGACGTCGCGCGCATCGCGCACGAGCCGCGCGCCGTCGCGTATGAGCGCGTTGCATCCGGCGGATGCGTTGGAATCTATGCGCCCCGGAATCGCCATGACGGTGCGGCCGAGGTCGGCGGCCAGCGACGCGGTGATGAGCGTGCCGCTTTTGCGCGGCGCTTCGACGGCGACCACTCCGCGGCACAGGCCGGCGACGACGTGGTTGCGCTGCGGGAACGTCTGCGCGTCCGGCCCCCTGCCGAACGGAAACTCGCTGACGACCGCTCCGCCCTTGGCGACGATTTCATGCGCAAGAGCGCGGTTTTCCTCCGGATAGAACCTGTCGAGCGCGGACCCCAGAACGCCGACCGTCGCGCCGTTGGCGTCGAGCGCGCCGCGGTGCGCTTCGGCGTCGATGCCGAGCGCCAGCCCCGAAACCACAGCCCACCCGTCGGCGGCAAGGTCGCAAGCGAGATTGCGCGCGACGCTCAAACCGTAGGAAGTCGCGCGGCGGGTGCCGACAATCGCGACGCACGGCTTCGACAGCGCGGCGGGCGAACCTTTCACGTAGAGCGCGAGCGGGTGGCTTCGCGCGGCGAGAAGCGCTGCGGGGTATTCTCCGTCGGCGGGCGTGACAACCGCCACGCCGTATTTCGCCGCAAGCCGCATTTCCGCGGCGAAGTCCACGTTTCCGCCGCCGCGCGCGACGGCGTCGCGCACCGACTCCCAAGCCGCCGCCACGCTCCCTTCACGCGCCGCAAGCTCCGCGACTTTCGCCGATCCGTAGCCGCCGGCGAGGTTGAATGCGACATATGCTTCTTTTTCCGTCATTTCCTCTTGCGCCGCATTCGGTGTTGTGGTATAATACGCTTCATTCCGGCACGACGGCCCCATCGTCTATCGGCTAGGACACGAGCTTTTCATGCTTGGTAGAGGAGTTCGACTCTCCTTGGGGCTGCCAATCCGTTCCCCGTCCGTCCCGCTGCGGGCGGCGTCACTGCTTCGCCTTCAGCGCCTGCGAGACGTTCAGCATCCTCTCCGAAAGATCCTCGAAACCGACATCGGTCGAATAGACGTCTTTGTAGTAATTGTAGGCCTTTTCGAGATCGCCTGCCTCCTCCGCGCACAAGCCGAGCTGATAGACCACCTTCTTCTTGAGGTCGTCCATCGTCGGAATGGCGTCGCGCGCCGTTTCGAGCTGCATGACGGCCATGTCGGACTGTCCCTTCTTGAGGAAGCACATGGCGAGGTAGTAGAGCGCCCACAGCCTGTCCTTGGGGCTTTTCTGCGCAAGCTGCAGGTGTTCGAGGGCCTCGTCGTAGTATTCGTAGGTGTAATACTGGTAGCCGAGCTCGTAGCGCAGGTGGAGGTCGTTGGGATAGCGCTGCACGCGGAGGGCGAGATCGTCGAACACGAACTGG
>JAFSUV010000140.1 GCA_017450425.1 Kiritimatiellia bacterium | reverse complement strand
GGCGAAGAAGGCGGCCAGGCCGAAAACGCCGCCCGGATCCGCGCTTCAGGGCGAATGGGGCGAGCGCGAGGCGGAGAAGTGGCTCGTCGAAAACGAAGGGCTGATCCCCGTGGCCCGCCGCGCGAAGGTCGGGCGGGACGAACTCGATCTCGTGATGAAGGCGCCGCCTTGCCGCGGCCGCGCCGGGGAAATCGTCTTCGTCGAAGTGAAAACCCGCCGCTCGGAGCTTTTCGGCGGCGGGATGGCCGCCGTCGATGCGCGCAAACGCCACGCGCTGTGCCGCGCGGCGTCGCGCTGGATGATGCGAAACGCCGACTGCCCGATGCGCATAGACGTGGTCGAAGTCTATGGCGACCACGCGACGGGGCGCATCGACCGGGTTCTCCACCAAAAGGCGGCAGTTCCGCTCGAGCGCCGCATAAACGCCCTCGCCCTCGGCTCCGGGCGCCACCCCGCACGCTAGGAAACGGGGCGGGCCGCAGCGTCAAAAACGCGAATCGAGCAGCGCGGCGCGGGCCGAAATCTCCTCCTTCAAGTGTTGCACGGCTTCGTCGAAAGAGCCGTCGTAGCCTTCGGGCTTGAGCAGATGCCATTCTTCGGCCATGAGGGGCGCGAAGACGGCGGCCTTTCCGTCGATCCCCGCTTCCACCGCAGCGTCGGAAAGCGGCCCCTGGCGCAGCGCCTTCCACTTTTCGCCGCACTTGCGCCGGAAATCCGGATCCGCGGCTTCGACGCGGCGGATGAGCGGATTGCCGAGAATGGCGGAATAGGCGCGCCGCCGCTCGAACGTCTTGTCGCAATCCCACGGGCACACCACGGCGCGGCCGTCGGACGCGCGGCGCATGATGAACTGGTTGGTGCGCATGCCGTCCTTGTCGCCCGTGAAGTTGAGCAGCAGCCAATAGTCGCCGAGGTTGCCGCCGTCGAACTCGTCGCGCCACTTCGCGGCGAACTCGTCGCTTGGCGCTTCCACGACGAGGCGGGAGAGCGCGAGGAAGTCGCGGTACGGATCGGCGACGCCGCCGCGCCCCTTGAGGGCGTCGTCCACCATGTCCGCCGAAACTTCGGTCCAGAAGCCGTCCGGACTGCGAACCTTGAGCAGCGACAGCGCCTCCCGGCGCACGACGTCGCAAAGGCGCGGACAAGACTCCCACACGCCATAGTACTCGCCGTTGACGAACAGTTCCGTCCACGAAACCGGTACGCACAGGCCGGCGTTTTCCGGCGACATGAGCCGGAAGGCGTGGAACGAAAAGGCGTTCCTCAGGCGCGTCGGATCGGCGTAGCCCGAAAGCAGCAGCACGTGGCGCGAGCCGCCCGGCGCGCCGCTCCACGGCACGGGCTCGTCGAACTCCAGCGAAAGCGGCCGCTTGGCGCCCTTGAGGAGGCTCGTGTTGCCGCGCAGGTGAATCCCCGCCCCGTCCGCGCCCACGAGATGCTCCGCGCCGGCGGCGGAGCCGTCGGAAAGCGCCGGGAACCGGGTCGCGGAAAACGCGGTCTTGCCGTCGTACGGAACCGGGCGGGACACGTGCAGGAAAAGTGCGGGCAGGCGGAGGCGCGGCGGCATCACCCGGAAGCGGAACGTCCGCCTTTCGCCGCCGGGAAACGCGGCCGAGAGCTCCACGACCGTGCCGCCGGGCGCGTCCGGGCGCGCGAGCAGCGCGCCTTCGTCCGAGATCACGTCCGGGCGCGACGAAACCCACTTCACGCCTTCGCCCGCCGCCTTGAGGTCGAGGTCGGAAACGACGAAATGCGGCGACTCGTTGCCCCCCTTCAGGTCGAGCGCCGATATTTCCGGCGCGGGAAAACCCCACAGCGCGCGCCGCTTCGTGTGCTGCTTCGCCTGCCACGCGGCCTCGGCCCGGCTCCACGGAAACGCCGGATCGGATTCGAAGAACGCGGCGGCGCGGCGGAACAGGCGCGAAATTCCGGATGGCGTGAGGCCGACCTGCCACGCCGGCACGGTCGGCGGCGCGGACGAGAGCACGAACTTCGGCCGCGCCTTGTCGTAGGGGCCGGTGGCCATCCAGGCGCTGCCGATCCGGTCCAGGCTTTCCATGATGTAAAGCCCGCGCATTTCGCCGCCCACGAAAAGCCGCACCGCGCCGCCGGTGTCGAGCGGGAGCGGCGCCGGGGCGTCGGGGTGGAACACGGAAAACGCCTCCGGCGGGTAGAGCAGCGCCGCGCCGGTGCCGCCGCAAAGCAAACCGGGGCTGGCCTTGACCAGAAACGCCGGGCGCGTCGAAGGCGCGGTGCGGATGTCGTGCGGGCCAAGGTTGGCGAGCGTGTAGATGTCGGCGAGCGACGCCTCGGCCTTGAACGCGGTGTCGCGAAACACGACCGAGATGTTGCGCGTACGCGAGGCGTCGCGCGTGAAAAACCCGTTGGAGAGCGCGCCGCCGTGCGCTTTCATGAAGTGCCGCCCGTCCTTTTTCGACACGACGAGCGAAAGGTCGGGTATCTCCCCGCCCGGACGCACGAACGACGGCACCACCCGGTC
>JAFSUV010000139.1 GCA_017450425.1 Kiritimatiellia bacterium | reverse complement strand
GGGAAAGCGGTGGAGAAGCTCCGCGAAGCCGCGTTCGGCCGCAACGGCGGGGGCTCTGCGGCGGAGAGGGCGCTGGCGCTTCTGCCTGCGGCATGCCACGCTGCGGGGCTGGACGAAGAGGCTCTCGTCCATTACGACGATTTCACGAACCGGTACGCCGCCTCGCGCTTCATGCCGGACGTGAAGTTCTGGCGGGCGTCCATGGAGTTCGACGGCGGCGAATGGCTCCGCGCCTCCGATTTGCTGCTTTCGTTCGCTGCGGACTGCCCCGAATCGCCCAAAACGCCGTATGCCGAGTATCTCGCCGCAGTGGCGCTCGTGCGCTCGGGGCGCGAGAGCCAGGCGGCCGCCGTGCTTGACGGCGTCGTCTCCAAATGGCCGGATTGCGCCATCGTCCCGGACGCCCTGCTCCTCGAGGCCGAGTCGCTCGCCTCGATCATGCGCTTCGACGCCGCGGCTGCGGTTTTCGACCGCGCCTCGGCCGCAAACGCATCACGGCCGCAAATCGCGCTCCGCGCCGCGCTGAGGCGCGCCGACTGTCTCTTCGCGACGAGCGGAGACTTCCCGGCGGGACGGGACGAAAGCATGGCGATTTACCGCCGCATCGCTTCCGATGCCGCCGCCGCGCAGAGCGCCGGCCTCGTGGCGGAATGCCGCTGGAAAATCGGCAGGGCGCTTGAGAAGGCGGGCAAGACGGAGGACGCCCTCGACGAGTGGTTCGGCGGCTGCATCGCCCCGTTCGAGCGCTCGGCCGATCCCGCCGCGGCGCCGTGGTATTCGAGGGCCGTTTTTTCGTCGGCCGCGATTCTGGCCGCGTCCGGTCGGCGCGAAGCCGCGGCGGCGCTTCTTTCGCATCTCGCGTCTTCGCCCGGCGTGCCCGGCGGCGAGGAAGCGGCCCGCCGCCTCGAAGCGCTCTAGCGGCGGCGCGATTTCAGGCGCGACTTCAAATTCAAGTTCAAATCCGGAATGTCCGTTTTCTGCCTCGACTACCAGCCCGCCGTCGCGCAAGGCGCCGGAATCGGGCGCTACACGAAGGACTTGGCCCGCGCCATCGTGCCGCTTCTCGCGCCGGACGAGCGGCTGCGCCTTTTCTGCTGCGACTTCCATCGCCGCCTCCGCGCCGCGCCGGTCGAAGGCGCGCAGTTCGAGGCTTTCCGGATGCTTCCCGGCGCGCTTCTCCAAAAGGCCTGGACGCATTTCGGCGCACCGGCCTTCGACCGCTTTTCCGGCCGCGCCGACGTGTTTCATTTCACGAACTTCGTGTCGCGCCCCGTGCGATCCGGGCGGACGGTGGTGACAATCCACGACATGAGTTTCGAGCGCTTCCCGGAGTTCGCCGAAGAGCGCAACCGCGCCTATCTTCACGCAAACGTGGCGCGAAGCGCCGAAAAGGCGGACGCCATTCTCGCCGATTCCGAGTTTTCGCGCCGCGAAATCGAGGATCTGATACCGGCCGCGCGCGGCAAGGTGTCCACTACGCTGCTCGGCATTTCGCCGGACTTCGCGCCCGCTTCCGCAGAGAGCATCGCGGCGGTGCGGGAGAAGCTCGGCCTGGAGCGCCCGTTCATCCTCGCCGTCGGCACCGTCGAACCGCGCAAAAACCTGGAGTTTCTCGTCGATTTCTGGGAACGTCTCGCCCCGGACGGCATCGACCTCGTGGTGTCCGGCGCGCCGGGCTGGCGCTGCGAACCGATCTTCGCCCGTTTCGACGACGCGCAAAGGCGCTTTCCGGGCCGCTTCCACTGGATTCGCCGCGCGCCGGACGGCGCGCTTGCGGCGCTTTACGGCGCGGCTTCCCTTTTCGCCGTGACGTCGCACTACGAGGGGTTCGGACTGCCGCCGCTCGAGGCGATGGCGTGCGGCACCCCGGTGCTGTCTTCCTGCGGCGGATCGCTGCCGGAAGTGCTCGGCGACGCCGCGCGGCTGGTGCGGGCTTTCGATGCGGACGCCTGGGCGCACGAGGCCGGCAAACTGCTCGCGCTCCCGGATGAAGACCGCGCGGCGGTCGTCGCGCGCGGCCTCGCCAGAGCCGCCCGGTTCACGTGGGAAAAATGCGCCTCCGACACGCTCCGCGTCTATCGCGGCGGCGCATTTGGCGAAGGCGGCGGGGCGCGCTAGGCGCGACCGTCCGCCGCCTCACCGCCGGGCCGCGATTTCGGCCTGGTACGCGGCGGCGATGTCGTTGTGCGTCAATATGGCGGCGGGGCGCGGGGCGTCGGCCGGGCCGTCCGCCACGACGATGGCTTCGGCGTCGTCGGCGTCCATCTTCGCCAGAATGTCGCGCAGCGGATCGTCGGCCCGCACCACGGGATGCGCGCCGAGCGTCAAGTCGCCGACAAGCAGCGCCGCGCGCAGCATCGGGTCGGAGTCCATGACGGCCGAGACGTCGCGCCGCGACACGACGCCGCAGAGCGTTCCCGCGCCGTCAACCACCGGCACGATCCCGGCGCCGCCGCTCAGCGCGGTCACCACCGACGCGAGCGGCGTGTGCT
>JAFSUV010000138.1 GCA_017450425.1 Kiritimatiellia bacterium | reverse complement strand
GCCAGCGCGCAAGGTCGTATTCCTTCAGGTCGATGTCGCCGCGCTCGATCGCGTCGAGAATGTCCTGCGCCCACGGCACGAGCAGCCACACGATGGAGCACCGCTCCTGCGACGCGGCCCGGAGAATCCACTCCGGCTTGACGCCGCGCAGCAGCACCGCCTTGCCGCCCACGAGAAAACTCCCGAACCAGTGCATCTTCGCGCCCGAGTGGTAGAGCGGCGGAATGCAGAGGAAGGTGTCTTCGTGCGTCTGCCCGTGGTGCGCCCTCTCCACTTCGCAACTGTGCGCGAGCGCACGGTGCCGCAGCACGATCGCCTTGGGGAAGCCCGTCGTGCCGGAGGAGTAGTAGATCGCCGCATCGTCGTCGAGCGAAATCGGCACGTCCGGCGTCTGGGCCGAGCAGTAGGGCACGACAGCCCTGTAGCTTTCAGCAAACGTGGGGCAGTCGTCGCCCACGTACAGCAGCGTCTTCACCTTCGGCATACGCTCCGCCACCTGCTCCACGCGCCCCGTGAACTCCGGTCCGAACACGAGCACGGAAGCGTCGGCGAGATCGACGCAGTAGCGTATCTCGTCCGCGGCGTAGCGGAAATTGAGCGGCACGGCGAGCGCACCGGTGCGGAGAGCGCCGAAGTAGATCGGCAGCCAGTCCAGGCAGTTCATCAGCAGGATCGCGACCTTGTCGCCCTTGCGCACGTTGCGCGACAGGAGGAAATTCGCGAACCGGTTGGCCTTTTCGTCGAACTGCGCCCACGAAATCTCGGAGCGGAAGGCGTCCCGCGCCGAAGGCTCGATTAGCGAATACTCCTTCCACGTGGCGTGGCGCGCCTCGAGCTCCTGCGGGTTTATCTCGACCAGAGCGGTCTCGGACGGATAAAGACGGGCGTTGGCGGAGAGCGTTTCCGTAATCGGTTTCATTTCAATCAAGATCTCGAGTGGAATCCTGCACGGTGCCGGATGACGCCGCCATTCTAGCGCAAAATCCGGCATCGGCATCCTGCGGCGGCCGGTGCCGCCGTTCGCTTGACTTTCGCCCCGACAATTGATATTGTGCGCTCCCGTTTGCGCAACACGGGATGTTAGCTCAGTTGGTAGAGCAACGGACTTTTAATCCGTGGGTCGCGGGTTCGACTCCCGCACGTCCCACCACCATGCGTGGTACGGCGCACTGAATGCGGAGCGTTGCTGCACCGCGCCGGATTTCGACCAAGATGGACACACGCGGAGAGTGCAGATTCAAGACGGTTCTCGTGACGGGAGCGGCGGGCTTCGCCGGGCGTTACCTCGTGCGCGAACTGTCCGGCATGGGGCACGAGGTCGCGTGTCTTGACGCCGTCCCGGCCGATTCCGCCGCCGCGGCGGATCTTCCCGGATATCGTTGCGTCGATTTGGCGGACGCCGCCGCCGTCGATTCGGCCGTCGCCGCAGTGCGGCCGGACGCCGTGATCCATCTGGCCGCGATTTCTTTCCTTCCCGAAGCCGCGAAAAACCCCGGCCTGCTCTGGGCCGTGAACATCGACGGCACGATGCACGTGGTGGAGGCGGTTCTGCGCCATTGCCCGCAGTCGAGGTTCGTCTTCGTCTCTTCGGCGCAGGTTTACGGCGCCGCCGCGCCGGAGCCGTACGCGACCAAGGTGGCCGAGGATCATCCCCTTTTGCCCCTCTCGCACTACGCGATATCGAAGGTCGCCGGGGAGCGCTTCGTCGGCGCCTGCGCGGCGCTGCGGGGACTCGACGCCGTGATCGTGCGCCCGTCCAACCACACCGGCCCGGGCCAGTCGCCGAAATTCGTCGCCATTTCCTTTGCGAGCCAGATCGTGGCCGCTTCTCCGGCGCCCGGCCAGTCCGCAAAGATGCGGGTCGGCAATCTCGATTCGGTTCGCGATTTTTCCGACGTCCGCGATGTCGTGCGCGCCTACCGGCTCGTGATGGAAAAGGGGATCGGCGGCGAGGTTTACAATGTTTCGTCCGGCACGATGCTCTCGATGCGCGAACTTCTGGAGCGGATGCTCTCGATGCGCGGCGTGAAAATGGAAATCGAGAAGGACGAGGCGCTGTGGCGCCCGACCGACAACTGCGCGGCGCTGTCCACCGCGAAGATCGAACGGGATACGGGATGGAAGCCGCGCTTTTCGCTTGACGAAACGCTGCGCGGCATCTTCGCCTCCCTTGCGCAGGAAGGCGCGGTCTGACGCCCTCCTCCGCAAGCGGCGCGCACCGGAGTGGCAGCACCGCGCCGCGCCCCGCCTACTGCGCCAGCGCGGTTTCCATGGCCGAAGCGGCGGCAAGGAGTCGCTCTTCGGCGAACGGCGGGCAGAGTATCTGCAATCCGACGGGCAGACCGTCCGTGGCGGTGCGCCCGCACGGAATCGAGATGCCGCAAAGGCCGGCGAGGTTGGCCGGCACGGTAAAGGCGTCTCCAAGATACGCCTTGAGAGGATCGCCGGCGGTCGAGCCGAGGGGATAGGCTGCGGTCGGCGCCACGGGACAGAAAATCGCATCGACTTTCGCGAACGCTTCGTCGAAATCGCGGCGCACCAAGGTGCGCGCCTTGAGGGCGCGGACGTAGTACGCGTCGTAGTAGCCGCTTGAAAGCACGTAGGTGCCGAGCAGGATGCGGCGTTTCACCTCGGCGCCGAATCCTTCGGTGCGGGAGCGGTCGTAGAGCGACTGCAGCGAGGCGTCCGGCCCCAGGCGGCGGCGACCGTAGCGGATGCCGTCGAACCGCGCGAGATTCGCGCTCGCTTCGGCCGTGGCGCAGATGTAGTAAACGGCGATCGCGCAGTCGGTGTGCGGGAGGGAGATCTCCTCCACCCGCGCACCGGCGGCGGCGGCGCGGTCGATTGCGGCGCGGACGCGCGACATCACCTCCGGATCGGTTCCTTCTATGAAATATTCCTTCGGCACGCCGATGTGGAGACCTTCGAGGGACGCGCCGCCAAGCGCCGCGCCGTAGTCCGGCACCGGGCGGTCGAGGCAGGTCTGGTCGTGCGGATCGGCACCGGCGATCGCGCCGAGGAGCGTGGCGGCGTCGCGGACGTTTTTGGCGATGGGGCCGGCCTGGTCGAGCGAGGAGGCGAAGGCGGTGATGCCGTAGCGCGAAACACGGCCGTAGGACGGCTTCAGGCCGACGCACCCGCAGAACGAGGCGGGCTGCCGGATCGAGCCACCGGTATCGGTGCCCATCGAAGCGAGGGCCATGCCGCCCGCCACGGCGGCGGCGCTGCCGCCGGAGGAACCGCCCGGCACGCGCCCCGGCGCGGCCGGGTTTTGCGTGACCTTGAACGCGCTGTGCTCCGTCGAGGTGCCCATGGCGAACTCGTCCATGTTCACGCGGCCGCACATGATCGCGCCCGCGGCCTTGAGGCGGGCCGTCACCGTGGCGTCGTACGGCGAGACATAGCCTTCGAGTATGCGGGACGCGCACGTGCAGGGCTGCCCTGCGACGTTGAAAATGTCCTTCATCGCGACCGGCACGCCGAGCAGCGCCCCGCTTGCGCCCTCGCGCCGGCGCCTGTCGCTTTCACGCGCCGCTTCGAGAGCGCCGTCGGCATCGACCGAAAGGTACGCGCCGATCGCGCCGTCCCTTTCCTCGATTGCCGCAAGCGTGGCGCGCACCAGTTCTTCCGATGAAAAATCGCCGCGTTGCATCGCCTCCTGGGCGGATGCCACTGTAAGGGCGGAAATGTCGATTTCGGCCATTGGCTACTCCACGATCCTTGGCATTCTGAATTCGGTTTGGGAGGCGTCCGGGGCGTTCGCCAGCACGGTGTCGCGCGGAAGCGACGCCTCCACTTCGTCGTCGCGCATCGCATTGACTACGGGTTGCCCGTATTGCGTCGGCTCGATCCCGTCCAGATCGAGGTCTGCGAGTTTGCGGACGTAGCCGACGATCGACGAAAGGTTGGAGCGGAATTTCTCCTTTTCTTCGGCCGTGAAGTCGAAGTGCGCGAGACGGCAGAGGTGGTCGATGTCGATCGTGTCCGGCTGTGACGAAGCGGTGTTCATTTTCGCGTTGTCCGGGGTGGTGCGGCGCGCTGCGGCGAACCTGGCGCGCCGCTTTGTCGTGGCTAACCGAGGGATGAGAGCAGGGCGCGCTTGCGCCCGATGTCGGAGAGGAGTTCCTCCTTGCGGGCCCTTTGCTGCTCGACGATTGCGGGCGGCGCCTTGGAGAGGAACGTTTCGTTGCCGAGTTTCGCCTCGACGGTGCGCAGGAAGCCTTCGAGCTTCGCGATTTCCTCAAGGGTCTTCCGCTTTTCCGCTTCGGCATCGACGGAGCCTTCGAGCTTGAGCGCGACTGTGCCGAGGGCGGTGTCCGCGCTAGGCATGCCGGTGAGCGTTTCGGCGACGACGACCTGCACCGAGGAGGCGCCGAGGAAACCGGCCAGGGAATCCGCTTCGGAGCGGAGGCGCGCGGCGACATCGGCGGTCTTTGCGCTCACGACGAAAACGGGCTTGTCGGAGGGCTTCAAGGCGGAAATCGAGGAGCGCAGCGCGCGGCCTGCGGTGATGAGGTCGTGGCGGTCGTTCACATACGCGCGGACTTCTTCCGAAAGCCCCCAGGCGTCGCGCTGCGCTGCGGTATAGGCAGCAGGCCACGGCGCGTGGCTGATCGTTTCCCCGTCGGACGCGGCGTAGCCGAGCTGGTGCCAGATTTCCTCCGTGACGAACGGCATGAACGGGTGGACCATCCCGAGCGCGCGCCCGAAAACTTCGGCGAGAATCGCCACGACTTGCGCGCGGCGCGCCTCGTCTTCGCCGTAAAGGGCGCGCTTGGCCTCCTCCAGGTACCAGTCGCAGAATTGCGACCAGACGAAGTCGTAAACGGCAAGCGCGGCGTCCTGGAAACGGTAGCCCGCGAGCGCGGCGTCCATCGCCGCGAGCGCGGCGTCGGCGGTGGCGAGGATGTGGCGGTCGTCAAGCGAAAGCGCGGCGAACCCTTCGCGCCCCGCGAAAGCGTCAAGCCCCGCTCCGGCGCCGGAAAAGGCGGCGAAGGAAAAGCCCGGAACCTTGGCGGCGTGCATCTGGATGAAGCGCGCGGCGTTCCATATCTTGGTGCCGAAGTTGCGGCCGATCTCGAACTTGTCCATCGAGATGAACACGTCGATGCCCGGCGACGTCGTCTGCATGAGCGTGAAGCGCAGCGCGTCGGCGCTGTACTTCTCGATGATTTCGAGCGGATCGAGGCTGTTGCCGAGCGACTTGCTCATCTTGCGCCCCTGGGCGTCGCGCACGACGCCGTGGAAGTTCACGTTGCGGAACGGCACGTCGCCCATGAACTTGCACCCGGCCATGATCATGCGCGCCACCCAGAAGAAGATGATGTCCGGCGCGGTGCAGAGGTCCGCCGTGGGGTAGTAGCGCGAAAGGTCGGCGGTCTTGTCCGGCCAGCCGAGCGTGGAGAACGGCCAGAGCCACGAGGAAAACCACGTGTCGAGGACGTCGGGGTCTTGCGCGATCTTCTCCGCGCCGGCCCCGCACTTGGGACAGACTGAAGGCTTTTCCGGGGCGGCCCACTCGTGGCCGCACTCGCAGGTATAGACCGGGATGCGG
>JAFSUV010000137.1 GCA_017450425.1 Kiritimatiellia bacterium | reverse complement strand
TCCCTACCAGACTGGTAGGGACGCGCCCACGAAACGCCCGTGAGTCGTTAAGAATCGGGGAGAGTCGTGGAGGGACAAGTTTCCGGAAAATTCTTCTCTTGCCCAAGGCCGGAGGTTTCAATATACTTTCCGGCATGAATCTCACATACAAGCTTCTCTCTTCGCATCTTGTCTCCGGCGAACTCAAGCCGGGTTCCGAAATCGCGCTCAAAATCGACCAGACGCTCACCCAGGACGCCACCGGGACGATGGCCTATCTGCAATTCGAGCGCATGGGCGCGAAGCGCGTGCAGACGGAACTGTCGGTTTCGTATGTCGATCACAACACCATACAGGTCGGATTCGAGAATGCCGACGACCATGCGTACCTAAAGTCCGTCGCCGAAAAGTACGGCATCGTTTTTTCGCGCCCCGGCAACGGCATCTGCCACCAATTGCACCTGGAGCGCTTCGGCAAGCCGGGCAAGACCCTCATCGGCTCGGATTCGCACACCCCGACGGGCGGCGGCATCGGGATGCTCGCCATGGGCGCGGGCGGGCTCGACGTGGCGGTGGCCATGGCCGGCGGCCCGTACTACATCGCGGCTCCGCGCGTCGTCCGCATCTGGCTCACCGGGTCGCTCCGACCCGGAGTGTCCGCCAAGGACGTGATCCTCGCGGTTCTCGCCAAATACGGATCTTCGGGCAATGTCGGCCGCGTCATGGAATACGCGGGCCCGGGCGTCGCCACGCTCGACGTGCCGTCGCGCGCGACGATCGCGAACATGGGCACGGAGCTGGGCGTCACGACATCGGTGTTCCCCTCCGACGGCGAGACGCGCCGTTTCCTCGCCGCCCAGGGGCGCGAAGGGGACTGGATCGAGCTCGCCGCCGACGCCGACGCCGAGTACGAAGAGACGTTTGAACTAGACCTCGGGCGGGTGGAGCCGATGGCCGCATGCCCGCACAATCCGGGCAATGTCGCGGCGATTTCGTCGCTCGCCGGAAAAAAGGTGGATCAAGTGCTCGTCGGCTCGTGCACCAACTCCTCCTACCGCGATCTCAAGACGGTGGCGCTTCTGCTCAAGGGCCGGAAAATCCACCCCGACGTTTCCTTCGGCGTCGCGCCCGGCTCGCGCCAGGTCGTGCTGGAGCTCATGCGCGAAGGGCTTTTCCAAATCCTCGTCGAAGCGGGCGCCAGGATTCTCGAAAACGCCTGCGGCTTCTGCATCGGCAACCACCAGAGCCCCGGCACGGACGCAGTGTCGCTGCGCACCTCGAACCGCAACTTCGAGGGCCGTTCCGGCACGAAATCGGCGCAGGTCTATCTCGTCTCGCCGGAGACGGCGGTGGCGTCCGCGCTCGCCGGCGTCATCTCCGATCCTGCGGCGCTCCCTCCGGTCCCGGCCGTGACGCTCCCGGAGCGCTTCGGCATCGACGACTCGATGTGCCTCTTCCGCGACACGGCGGGAGAAGGCGTGCCCGGCGCCGCGATCGCGCGCGGGCCGAACATCGGCGAAGTGCCGGAAGGCTCGGCGCTCCCGGAATCGCTCCGGGCGCAGGTCGCGATCAAGGTCGGCGACAAGATCACCACCGACCACATCATGCCGGCCGGGGCGCGGCTCAAGTTCCGCAGCAACGTGCCGGTGTACGCAAAGTACGTCTTCGAGCCGGTCGATCCCACGTTCCACGACCGTTGCCTCGCGAACAAGGCCGCGGGCGTCGCGAGCGTCATCGTCGCCGGCGAAAGCTACGGGCAGGGATCTTCGCGCGAACACGCCGCACTGTGCCCGATGTACCTCGGCGTGCGGGCCGTGGTCGCCAAATCGATCGAGCGCATACACGCGGCGAATCTCGTCAATTTCGGCATCATCCCGTTTTCGTTCGCCGATCCCGCGGATTTCGACGCCATCGAGGCGGGCGACGAGCTGGCGCTGGACGGAATCGCCGAGGCGATCGCCGGCGACGGCGTCGCGACGGCGTTCAACGCCCGCACGGGGCGCTCCTTCAAGGTCAAGACCGCGCTTTCGGAGCGCCAGAAGGCCATAATCCTCGCGGGCGGCCTCATGGCGCAGCGGGCGGCATCTTCAACGGCGGCGACGGCGCGGTAGGGAGCGTTCACGGAGGTTTCGCAAGATGTCGCGTTTCGTAATCGAAGGCGGATATCCGCTCTCGGGCGCGCACCGCGCGCCTGGCAACAAAAACGCGGCGTTGCCGATGATCGCCGCTTCGCTCCTCGCGGACGGTCCGGTCGTGATGTCGAACCTGCCGCTCATACGCGACGTGCGCCGGATGCTGGAGCTTGTCGCCGAGACCGGCGCTTCCGTCGATCTCGACGAAAAGGCGCGCCGCGTCTCGATCGACCCGCGCACGTGCTCCAAAACGGAACTCCCGGAAGCGCTCTGCGGCGAGGTGCGCACTTCGATCCTGCTCGCCGGCCCGCTCCTCGCGCGTTTCGGACGCGCCGTCATCCCGCCGCCCGGCGGCGACGTGATCGGCCGCCGCCGGCTCGACACGCACTTTGACGGCCTCTCCGCGCTCGGCGCGACCGTCTCGCAGGGCAAGGCCTACGAGATGAAGGCGCCAGACGGGCTTCGCGGCGCCGGGCGGATGATGCTCGACGAAGCGTCCGTCACCGCCACGGAAAACATCCTGATGGCGGCCGCCGCGGCCCCCGGCCGGACTGTCATCTTCAACGCGGCGTGCGAGCCGCACGTGGCGAACCTCTGCAAGGCGCTGTGCGCGATGGGCGCCGAGATTTCCGGCATCGGCACGAACCGGCTCGTGGTTGACGGCGTTTCGGCGCTTCACGGCGCCGAGGTCGAGGTCGAGCCGGACTACATCGCCGCCGGCAGCTACCTCGCCGCGGCGGCCGCCACCGGCGGCAGTCTTACGCTGGAAAACGCCGGCGGCGACGAGTTTGCCGTGATGCGCAGGGCGTTCGCCCGCCTTGGCGTGCACTGGCAGATCGCCGGCGACAGGCTGCTGTACCCCGGCGCCGGCGTCGGCGGCCTCAAGATCGAGCCGGAGTGGTCCGGCGCGATCCCGAAGATCGAAGACGGCATCTGGCCGGCCGTGCCGTCCGACCTGCTCTCCGCGCTCATCGTGCTGGCGACGCAGAGCGAGGGGCTCGTGCTGTTTTACGAAAAGCATTTCGAGCAGCGGCTCTATTTCG
>JAFSUV010000136.1 GCA_017450425.1 Kiritimatiellia bacterium | reverse complement strand
GATTAGTGCGGTCGATGTCGGCAGTCGCCCCGGGGCTCATCGCCTCGATCCTTTCGGCAAGGGCGGCGATGCCGCCGGACGCGAGGGCGGCCTCCGCCTCGGCGCGGGCCGCGGCCGAAGCCGGCGGTGCGTCGAGACCGTGAATGAGGGCGCCCACATACAGCCCGGTGCCGCCGGCCACGATCACATCGCGCCCCGCGGCCTCCGCTTCCGCGAATGCCGAAGCGGCGGCGGCGAGCCATTTTCCGACGCTGAAGGACTCGTCCGGATCGGCAAGGTCGATGCCCCGGAGGCGGCCCTCCGCGCGCTCGTCCGGGCCGGGCTTGGCCGTGCCGACGTCCATGCCGCGATAGACCAGCATCGAATCGGCGGAGAGGACGAACGCGCCGGTGCGGCGCGCCAGCGCCTCCGCCACCGCAGTCTTCCCGGAAGCGGTGGGACCGACGAGGAAGTAGGCGGCGGAGCGGTGCGACATCAGCGGTTGAACGGGTTCTCGTCGTCTCCGAGGGCGACGAAGTTTCCGAAACGGGTGATCCGGGCGTCGAACGAGAGCCGCACCTCGTCAACGCCGCCGTTGCGGTTTTTGGCGACATCGACGTAGGCGAGGTTCTCCTGGTCTCGATCCTTGGAGCCGGCGATGCGGCTCGGGCGGCGCAGGAGCATCACCACGTCGGCGTCCTGCTCGATCGAGCCGGAGTCGCGCAAGTCGGCCATGCGCGGCTTGGCCTCCTTGTCGCGCTGCTCCGGGGCGCGCGAGAGCTGCGACAGCACGACGACCGGGATGTCGAGCTCCTTCGCCATCGCCTTTATCCCGGCGGAAATGCGGGTCGTCTCCTGCTGACGGCCTTCGGCGGCGGCCTCGTGGCAGTTCAGAAGCTGGAGGTAGTCGATCAGGATGAGGCCCACGCCGTAGCGCTTCTTCATGCGGCGGGCGCGCGAGCGCAGGTCGGAAATGTCGAGGCCGCCGGTGTCGTCAATGTAGATCGGGGCGTCCGTGAGGGACGACATCGCCTGCGTGAGGCGGCGCGTCATGTCGCGCCGCTGCGATTCGCTCTTGCTGCGGGCGGCGATGACGTCGGTCCACGACACCCGCGACACCGTGCACAGCATGCGCGACACGAGCGCGTCGGTGGACATTTCGCAGGAAAAGACGCCGACCGGCACCCTGTGGGAGCCTGCGGGCTCGCCGGCGACGGCGGAGCGGCGCGGCTTGCCGTCGCAATCGACGTCGAGGGCGACGCTGGTGCAAATGTTCATCGCGAGCGACGTCTTGCCCATCGACGGCCGCGCCGCAAGGACGATCATTTCCGACGGGCGCAGCCCCTGGATCACCTTGTCCAGATCCTTGAAGCCGGTCGAAAGGCCGTTCAGGCCGGAGGAGTTGCGGAACATGTCCTCGATCTTCGCGAAGGTCGAGTTGAGCGAGTCGTTCCATTCCGGCATCTTGCGGTCGTCGCGCTCGGAGATGGAGAAGAACGATTCCTGCGTCTCGCTGAGGATTTGCGCCGTGGCCCTGTCGGGCGCGTAGCACTTCGCGGCGGCGTCGCCGGCGGCGTCGATTATCTGCCGCAGCACGCACTTGTCGCGCAGGATTTCGGCGTAGTACTCGGTGTGCGCCACGACGAGCGGCGCCTCGACAAGGGCCTCCACGGCGGCGGCGCCGCCCGCCTCGTCGATGAGACCCGCCTCCTGGAGCGCCTGGACCACGGTGACGGCATCGACGCCCGTGCCCTGGCGGTCGTAGAGCGCCTTGGCCGTCTCGTATATCGTGCGGTTCGCCTTGATGTAGAACCATTCGGGGGCGCAGTGGACGCCGGCCAGATGCCCGAACGTGCGCTCCGGCTGCAGCAGTATGGAGCCGAGGATGGCCTTCTCGGCTTCGACGCTGTACGGAGGCACCCGCACGACGGGTTCGTCCTGGCGCGGCGCGCGGCGTTGTCTCGCGTTGGGTGCCATGGCTAGACGCCGAGCTCGCGCTCGAAGATTTCGCCGATGTGGGCGAACGAGTTTTCGGGGCGGCAGATCGCGTCCAGATCGGCCGCAGTGAGGTGCGCCGAGACTTCGGGATCGGCGGCGAGGAGCACCTTGTAGTCCGTCCCGTCAGCCCACGACTGCATGGCGAGCCTCTGCACCAGGTCGTAGGCCGTTTCGCGCAGGAGGCCGCGCTCGACGAGGGCGAGCATGACGCGCTGCGCGTACACGAGGTTGTGGCTCATGTCCATGGAGCGCTTCATGTTCTCCGGGTGCACGATCAGGCCGGAAACGATGAAGTCCACGCGCTCGAACATGTAGTCGAGAAGCGTCGTGGCGTCCGGAATGATGACGCGCTCGGCCGAGGAGTGCGAGATGTCGCGCTCGTGCCAGAGCGCGACGTCTTCGAGCGCCGTCACGGCGTAGCCGCGCAGGACGCGCGCCAGGCCGCAGACATTTTCGCTCTTCACGGGGTTCCGCTTGTGCGGCATCGTGGAGGATCCCTTTTGGCCCTTGCCGAACGGCTCCTCCGCCTCCCGCAGCTCCGTGCGCTGGCAGTGGCGCACTTCAAGCGCGATCTTTTCGAGGCACGCGCCGGTGATGGCGATCGCGCACATGAGCTCGGCGTGGCGGTCGCGCTGCAGGACCTGCGTCGAAACGGACGCCGGCTCGAGGCCCAGCGCGGCGCAGACGTGCCTTTCGACCGCCGGGTCGATGTTGCCGTAGTTGCCGACGGCACCGCTGAGCTTGCCGACGCGCATCGTCTCCGCCGCCGTTTCGAGGCGGCGCAGACAGCGGCGCATGTCGCTGGGCCAGAGCAGGAACTTCATGCCGAACGTCGTCGGCTCGGCATGGACGCCGTGGGTGCGGCCCATGACGGGCTGGTCCTTCCAGCGGCGGGCCTGCACCTCCAGCGTTGCGATGAGCCTTTTGCAGTCCGCGACGAGGATTTCCATCGCGTGGCGGATGTTCACCGCGTAGGCCGTATCGACGACGTCGGTGGACGTGAGGCCGTAGTGCAGCCACTTCGAATCGTCGCCGAGGCTCTTCGCGACCGTGCGCGTGAAGGCCACGACGTCGTGGTGGGTGCTCTTTTCCAACTCCTCGATTTCCGCCACCGTGAAACGCGCGTTTTTGCGCATCCGCGCGGCGGTGCCGGCCGGGACTTTGCCCAGCGCTTCCCACGCTTCGGTGGCGGCGATTTCGACATCGAGCCAGACGCCGAACTTGTGCTCCAGCGTCCAGATCGATGCCATTTCGGGGCGGCTGTACCTGTCGATCATCTTCTTTTCCTCCCCGTGCTTTAGTCCGCAGCGAACACGGCGTAGGGCGCGCCTTTCTGGACAGTGTCGCCCGTCTTCACGAGAAACCGCACCAGTTTGCCGGCCTTTTCGGCCTTGATCTGGTTGAACATCTTCATCGCTTCGAGGATGCATACGACCTGGCCGGCCTTGACCGCGGCGCCTTCCTCCACGAGATTCGGCGCGTTGAGGCCGTTGGCGCGGTAGAACGTGCCGGTAAGCGGCGCCTTCAGCGTTTCGCCGCCCTCGGCTTGCGGCTCGGCGGCGGCGGGCGCGGCGGCGGCCGGCG
>JAFSUV010000135.1 GCA_017450425.1 Kiritimatiellia bacterium | reverse complement strand
TGCCCGCACTGGCGACGGCAATCGCCCTGTTGCCTCTTTTGCCGCAGTGCGCGGCGGCGCAGGATCCGACGCAGCCTACTGCGGCGATGGCCGAGGCGATCCGCGCGCGGATCGCCGATTCGTCAGACCTTGCAGTGCGGGGTCTCGTCGTGGGGGCGGACGGCGAAGGCGTCGCCATCGTCGGCTCTGGCGCAGCGTCTTCCGGCGTACCGGTTCGCGCCGGCTCCGTCATCAACCACGACGCCGGCGGCATCGGAGTGCCGCTGCGGGTGAAATCCGTTTCCGCCGCCGGTGTGCTCATGGAGAGCGGCGGCGGCGACGGCGAAAACTGGTTCCTGCCGGGCAGTTTCGCCCCGCTTCCCGCGCCGCAAAACGGCGCGGAAGATCCGGAGTTGCTCCGGCACGTGGAGTTTTCCCGCGTGCCGCTCGCCGAAGCGCTGCGGCTTTTGTCGGACCGTTCGGGTGTAAACATCTCGGCCTCCGCCGCCACGGAAAAAGTGCCGGTGTCGATCTTCCTGCGCAACGTCGGCACGGAGAGCGCCGTCGAGGAGATCTGCCGCGCGACCGGGCTGTGGTTCCGCCGCGATTCGGCTTCGGGAATAATCCGCGTGACAACCATGGCCGAATACGAAGAGAGCCTCGCCACGTTCCGCGAAGAGCGCACGGAAAGCTACACGCTGCTCTACCCCAACGTCCTGGAGGTCGCTTCGGTGATTTACGGCCTGTACCCGGAGCGCGTCATGCTCTCGCTCGGCGAGGATGAAATCCTCGACGGCGAAAAGGACGACATTTCGCGCCGTTTCGAGCGTTTCGACACCATCGCCGGCAATGGCGGCTCGGCGTTCATGAAGATGGACCCCGGCGCTTCGAGCGGCGTCGGCGGATCGTCGTCGTCGGGGGTGCTGACTTTCAACGGCGGCCGCGTCAGCATGGTGCCGTCCGTCGGTCGGCTCTCCGCCGCCGACGCTTCCGGCATACGGGCGAGCGCCGCCGCAAGCGGAGCGGACGCGGCGAAGGCGGTCGAGGAGGCGGAGGCCGAGTTCCGCGCCAGATCGGCGAACATCTTCGTCACGGTTTCGCGCAAGAACAGCATGCTCATGGTCCGCACGAGCGATGCGCGGGCGATGGACGACATCCGCGCCCTCGTGCGCCGGCTCGACGTGCCCACGCCCATGGTGCTTCTCGAAGTGCGCGTGCTGGAGTTGCAGGACGCGGACGAGTTCAACTCCTCCTTCGAATACGAAGTGCCGGCCCGTGAATACCACCGCGACGGCGGGGCCCACACCACCGGCGTTTCGGCGCGTTCGGCAAAAGCCGGTTTTCCCGGCTTCAACCCGCTCTCCAGCGAGGCTCGCAGCGACGCCATGTCGTTTCAAGTGCTGAGCTGGCATCTCAACGCCCGCATCCAGCTGCTCGAAAAGGAGGGCAAGGCCAAGACGCTCGCCACGCCCCTGCTTCTCACGGCCAACAACGAAGTATCCCGGCTCTTCATCGGCGAAGAGCGCCCCATGGTGCGCGCCATCACGAGCCAGACGATCGCGAACGGCGACACGACGATAACGGTGCCGCAAACGGAAATCGAGCTGCAGTCCGTCGGCACAATGCTGCTCATCACGCCCAACATCAACGCGGACCGCACCGTCACGCTGCGGCTGCTGCAGGAAAACTCGGAGATTTCGGAAGGCGCGGCGACGATCCCGATCTACAGCGCGACCGACGGCGGGATCGTGCAGAACGTACCGGTGGATGTGGTGTCTTCGCGCTCCGTGACTGGTACGTTTGTCGCCAGCGACGGCATGACGACCGCCGTAGGCGGGCTCATAAAGGAGGTCGAATCGGAAGAGGAGAGCCGCATCCCGATACTCGGCCGCCTCCCGCTGCTCGGCTGGCTTTTCCGCAGCACCGAACGCGTGAAGAAGCGCACGGAACTGATCGTCATGGTGACGCCCCACGTAATCAGCACGCCGCAGGAGGGACACGCCACCAGCGCACGGGTCGTGGATGCGCTGTCATCCCACCCGGCCCGCGACGGACGCCCGTCGATGGGCGTTTTGAAAAACGCCGCAGAACCCTAGACGCCGCCTTGATCCGCGGCTTTCGGCTCGTCGGCGCGCGGCACCAGGCGCTCGAAGTCTGCGGTAAAGCGTTCGACGGAGGCGTCCCGCGACGCACCCAGACGCCCCGCCACTTCGCCGGCGGCGTCGAGTACGACGTAGGTGGGATAGCCGCGTATCCCGTACATCGTGGCAAGGGTGCCGTTGCGGGTGCGAAAACGCTCGGGCACGAGCGATTGATCGCGCGGGAAGTCGATCGTCACCAGGACGACGCGCCCTGCGGCCCACGCGGCGAATTCGCCTTTGGAAAACACCTGCCGCTGCATGAGTTTGCACCAGCCGCACCAGTCGCTGCCGGTGAAATTCAGGATCACCGGGAGTTTTTCCTTGCGCGCAAGCGCCATCGCGGCATCGTAATCCTGCGTCCACTTGCCGGCCTCGGCGCCTTCGGTCGCAACGTCCTGGGCGAAAGAGGCCGCGACGGTCGAAGCGCACAGTGCCGCCGCGACAACCGCGAACTTCGGGAGGGAAAGGAATTTTGTTTTCATGCGCCACAGTATAGCGCATTTTCCATTCCCGACCGCCATGTTGTAGAATAACCCGCACCATGACGATTCTAGGCATTGAAACTTCCTGCGACGAAACTTCCGCGGCTGTCGTGCGAGACGGCCGCGAAGTCCTCTCCTGCGTGACGCACACCCAGCCCGAACACCGCCGCTGGGGCGGCGTGGTGCCCGAACTCGCCTCGCGGTGCCACATGGAGAAACTTCCCGAAATCGTCCGCGCCGCGATCGCGCAGTCGGGCGTCGGCTGGAGCGGCATCGACGCCGTGGCCGCGACGCGCGGGCCGGGTCTCGCGAGCGCCCTCCTCGTGGGCTGGTCCGCAGCCAAGGGCATCGCCCTCAGGACCGGACTTCCGCTCATCGCCGTAAATCACATCGAAGCGCACCTGCACTCCGTGTTCCTCGACCCCGCCGCCCCGGATCCGGCGGAGTGCTACCCGGCCATCGGACTCGCCATCTCCGGCGGGCACACGAATCTCTTCCGCCTCGACGCGCCCGGCAAGATCGCGCTCGTCGGAAGAACCGTTGACGATGCAGCCGGCGAAGCGCTCGACAAGGCGGCGAAGCTTCTCGGTCTCGGCTATCCCGGCGGCCCGGCAATCGACCGCATTTCAAAGGGCCTCACTCCGCGCGAAGGCGCTTTCCCCGAAGGGAAGATCCACGACGGCGCGATTTGCGGCGGCCTCGACGCTTCGCTTTGCACGAGTTTCAGCGGACTCAAGACCTCGCTCCTCACGCGGGTCGTGAACGAACCGCCGAAGTCCGATGCGGAAGTGGCGCAGATCGCCTGCGACTATCAGGCCGCAGTCGTCGGCGCGGTGGTGAAGCGCTGCGAACGGGCGCTTTCCGCATGCCCCGCGGCGCGCTGTCTCATGGTGGGCGGCGGCGTATCGCTAAACTCCCTGCTGCGGACGCGCCTCAAGGAAACGACCGCCGATCGCGGCGTACGGCTGCTTCTCGCACTCCCTGCGCATTGCGGCGACAACGCGGCGATGATCGCCGGCCTTGCAGGCATGGGGCGCGGCATCGCAAGCCCGGAGTCGTTCGACCTCGATGTTGCGCCCTCGTGGCCGGTGGAGGCGTCGTGAGCACGTTTTCCGGCAAGCCCTTCCTCGTGCTCGGCGCGGGAAAAAGCGGCAAGGCCGCCGCAGCGGCTCTCCGCGCGCGCGGCGCGGCGGTGAGCGTGCTGGAGAAGGCGGAGGAAAGCGCGGTGCGCAGGTGGGCCGCCGCAAACTGCGGCGGTACGGTCGTGGCAAGTCCCGGCATCCCGCCGTCCGACCCGGCAATGCGCGCTGCGGCGGATTGCGGCCTTGCAATCAGGGGCGAATTGTCTCTCGGCTGCTCCCTGCTCCCTCGCGGCGCAGGCATTGTCGCCATAACCGGCAGCAAGGGCAAGAGTTCGCTCGTAAAACTCGTCGCCGACGCCCTTTCGGCCACAGGCCGCAACGCCGTACCGTGCGGCAACTACGGTCTGCCGGTGTGCGAAGCGGCGGATCTTTCGCCGCCTCCAGACGTTGCCGTGGTCGAATGCAGCAGTTTCCAGCTGGAAACGGCCGACGAGGCGCTCGCCCCGGATGTGGCGGTGCTGCTCAACTTTTCCGGCGACCACCTCGACCGCCACGGCTCGATGGAGGCGTACCTCGACGCAAAGCTCAACATTTTCGCGCACTGCGGCGCGAAGTCGCTTGCCCTCGTCCCCGCTCCGTCCGAGGACCCGGCAAACGTGGCGGAAGCCTTTGAAAGGCGTTTTCCCGGACGCCCGTTCGCGACCTTCGGATGCGGCGCCGACGCCGACTTCACGGTCGAAGTGCCGCACGGCTCGTACTTCGACAACCCGGTGCTGCGCCCCGCCGCCGCTGCGGCTTTCGCCGTGCTGCGCCACTTGGGCGCAGACGGGGAAACCGCGCTGAATGCGATCCGCGATTTCGTGCCGCTCCCGCACCGCATGCAATGCGTGGCGCGGCGCGGCGGCGTGTCGTGGATCGACAACAGCAAGGCCACGAGTCTCGCCGCCCTCGCGGCCAGCGTCGATATGTCGAAGGCTCCAGTCCTGCTCCTCGCGGGCGGCAGGCTGAAGGAGTCGCTTGGACTCTCCGGCGACGCGCTCCGCCGCAAGGGCGTGGTCAAGGCGTTCGTCTTTGGCGAATGCGGTGAAAAGATGGCCCGGCACTGGTCGAAAGCGCTCCCCTGCCCGCTTTTCCCCGATCTTCCGTCCGCCATGGCGGCTGCGGCGCGCGACGCCGATGCGCTCGCTGCGGGCACGGTACTCCTCGCGCCGGGAACTGCGAGTTTCGACCAATTTTCGTCCTACGCCGAGCGCGGCGACCTCTTCGCCGCGCTCGCTCGCGGATACTGCCGCAGCGGGCGCTAGAGGAGTTCCGCCATCACGGCGTCGGCGACTTCGCGACCACGCGCGGTCAGGCGCCAGCGACCGGAACCGGCGTTTTTCACGAGGCCCTGCGAAGAGAGGCGGCGCAGCGCGGCGAGCCGCCGCTGCGCGCTCGCTCCTCCGCCGGGCGGCGGACCGTCGAACTCCACGAGCCGCGTGCGCACGACGAAGCGCTCCGCTTCGTCATCGCCCGGAGAAACCGCTATGTCCTCCTTGAATGCGGTCTTCCCGCCTTCTATCGCCGCCGCCCAGCGTTCGAACGCACTCTCGTTCTCGCGCCGCGCCAAACCTTCGCGCGAACACGCCGCCGGGCCGACGCCGCTGTAGTCTTCGCCGCGCCAGACGGCGAGGTTGTGCCGGCATTCGCAGCCAGGCACGGCGTAGTTGGAGATTTCGTAGCGCACGAGACCGGCTTCCGCGAGCGTGCGTTCCGCCGCAGCCACGGCCTTGAGCGCGATTTCTTCTCCGGCGGCGGCGATCCCGGCGCGCGCAAACGGCGTACCCGGCTCGATAGAAAGCGGATAGACGCTCGCGTGATCCGGGCGAAGACCGGCAAGCTCGCGGAGAGACTCGACGAACTCCCCTTCGGGCGCTCCGGGAAGCGCCGCGATGAGATCGGCCGAAACCAGTGGCGGCCCGAAGCGGCGAAGCATGGCGAATGCAGCGCGGGCGGCCGATGCGTCGTGGCGGCGCCCGAGAAACTTCAAGGCGCGGTCGGAAAACGACTGGACGCCGAGAGACGCCCGCGTACACCCCGCCTTGCGAAGCGCTGCGGCAAGTTCGGGCGAAACATCGCCGGGGTTGCACTCGACCGACACCTCCGCGCCGTCCGCCGGGCGCGGCAGCGCGGCAAAAAGCGCCGCGATGCCGGCCGGACCGAGCAGCGACGGAGTGCCGCCACCCACGTAGATGGTGTCCGGACGGACATCGCGGAGCGCCCTGAGCGACACCTCGCGCCCGACAAGGTCGATGTAGCGCCGCATTGCATCGGTGGAAAAGCCCGTGCCGGACTTGAAAGCGCAGTAGCCGCACTTCACCGCGCAAAACGGCACGTGTACGTAGAGGTTCACTTGGAAAACGCCGCGACGGCGGCATAGCACGACTCGGCGTCGTCGAACCTTGTCGGCTCGACCGGAAGCGCCTTGCGGAAAATCGCGCCGTAGTTTTTGTCGAACAGGCGGGTGTCGGCCACCACCACCGCCCCGCGATCGCCCTTGTGCCGGATGAGGCGGCCGAAACCCTGGCGGAACTTTATTACGGCACCAGGCACCGCATAGTCGCGGAATTTGCTGCCGCCGTTTTTCTCCACGTATTCGCCGCGCGCGTCAACGAGCGGTTCGCCGGGCGAGGCGAACGGAAGCTTCGCGAGCACGACGCACCGGAGCGCGTCGCCGATGAAGTCAACGCCTTCCCAGAACGAATCCGCGCCGAGAAGCACGGACGGGACATCGTCCTCCCTGAAGAGCGCGGTCAATTCTTCGCGCGGGACGCCCTCGCCTTGCGCCAAAACGCGGAATGAGCCTCCGCCGGCGCTCTCGAGCGCGCCGGCCCTGAGGCGAGCCGCCACGGCCCTGAGCATCCTGTGGCTCGTAAAGAGCGCCATCGTCCTGCCGCCGAACACTCCGACGAGCCTTTGCAGCATCGCGGAAAACGCTTCGACGAACGTTTCGCTCTCCGCCGCGCCCGGAAGCGAGGAAGGGTTCATCGGGGGCAGAAACATCGGACAGGCGGCGATGCACTGCGAAGCGTAGTCGAAGGGAGACCCTTCGACGGCCTGCGCGACGCGCCCCTGCTCGAGTTTGTCGAGACCCAGCCGCCCCGCCATCCAGTCCATCGAACCTCCGGTGCGCAGCGTCGCGCTGCACAGCACCACGGTGTCGCGCTTTTCGAAGAGGCTCTTCGCCAGATAGTCGGAAATGTCTATCGGAGCGGCCTTGAGCCCGGCCTCGGCCGCCGCCGAATGGCGGCCGCCGCCCGACGGCTCGCCGCGTTGTGAAAACGCGGGCGCGGATTCGATCCAGTACGCCCAGCCTTCGTCATCGGCTGCGGCGATGAAATCGATGGCGTGGAGCGTCTCCTGGATCGCGCCGTCGATCGCGGCGAGCCGCCGCGCGATGTCCGCCTCCGCGCCTTCCCGGCCGGACGCGGGCGGCGGCGGCGCACCGGCGTCTGGATCGGCCGGCGGCAGGAACCCGGCCACGAGCGCTTGAAGCGATTTCGAGAGCGCGAACAGGGCGTCCTGCAGTTTCATCATCGCCGGCTCGGCCGCCAACCACGCCGGCGTCGATAGCGTTTCCGGGCGGATTCGCCGGGCGCTCTCGTCCGGGCGCGGAATCGCCCCAAGCGCGCGGCACCACTCGCGGACCGCCTTTTGCGCCGCAGCGGCGGCCTCCTTCCCTGCGGCCGCGACTTCAAAGAGCCGCCGGCGGTCGGCCTCCCCGCCGGGAGGCAAGCCGCCCGCTACGAGGAACCGCTCGGCCTCGGCAAGAGCGCCAGAGGAAGAGTCGCCGCCCGCCTTGCGGCCCGCCCGGCGGGTGAACACGCGGCGCAAAAGCCGCCGCAGCGACTGCGGCGTCGCTTCGAGCGCAAAGTGGTCCGTGGCGGTTTCTTCGAGATTGTGCGCCTCGTCGAAAATCACCTGTGCGGCCCTTGGAAGCGCGATCGGCTCGTCGTCCGGCTCCGAGAAAAACACCGCGTGATTCGTCACCACGAGGTCGGACGTGAGCGCCGCCGCCCGCGCTTTCTGCATGAAGCAACTCGCCCTGTACGGGCAGGAGCGGCCGCGGCAGTCGTCGGCGCTCGATCCGAGACGCTCGGCGAAGAAACCGACCGGCGCCGCCGGACCGGGGTCGAACTCCGCCAGGTCG
>JAFSUV010000134.1 GCA_017450425.1 Kiritimatiellia bacterium | reverse complement strand
GCTCCACTTCTGCGAGCCGTCCGGCTGCGGGGCGATGGTGACGAAGGCGTCGAGGGCGCCGGGCTCGTCGCCGAGCGCGATGCCGCGCCAGGCAAGGACGGTGTCTCCGCCGGTGGTCTCTGTGCGCTCGAAGGAGGTGCCGCCGGAGGCCGCGACGGTGAGGATACCCGGCGCTTCCGCGCCGGGCACAGAACAGGCCGGCGCTTCCGCGCCGGGCACAGAACAGGCCGGCGCTTCCGCGCCGGGTACAGAACAGGCCGGCGCTTCCGCGCCGGGCACAAAACAGGCCGGCGCTTCCGCGCCGGGCACAGAACAGGCCGGCGCTTTCGCGCCGGGCGTGGCGCCCAGCGTGCCATCGTCCCAGCCGGATTCAATCTGTGTTGTTTTCTCACACAGAGCCGCAGAGCCACGGAGATTCTTAGTTTCGATTGGCGAGCATTGGGAAAATGAAGGTTTTCCTTCCTGGCCAAAGTTCTGTGCCTCTGTGTCTCTGTGTGAGAACTCTCCGTGCGAGACATTCAGGAACTCCGCCTCCCAGAGGTTGCCGCCGCCGGTGGCGAAGACCGTCTCGCCGACGCGGATGCACTCCAGCTCGCCCGCGTCCGTGAAGCGCGTCTCCATCGCCTCCGTCGCGGGCGGCACATCCGCCGCCAGCGCCGCGCCGGCAAGCGCCAGCGCAAAGAGCGCTGAAGTTCCGTATTTCACCTGCGTTTCAAGGTGTCTGCAAGTCGCCATGGGCCGAATCAGTTTGCAAGTTGTCTCAAGACGTGCGAAATGATACCTAATATCCCTAATCATGTCAAGCGTTTTTCCTGATGAGGCGCGGGGAGGGGCGGGGCGGGGCTAGCGTCGCATGGTTTCGCCGCCGATCCAGCGGGGTGCGAAGGAGGAGCCGTCGGGGTAGGCGCCGGTCTTAAGGTATGCGATGGCGGCGTCGGCAACGGCGTCGCCGGCGCCGGTGGAGTCCATCTCCATGCGCGCGAGGTCGCGGAAATAGGCCGGGCCGGTGCCGGCGGTGGCCCAGGTGGCGACGCGGATGTCGTCAGGGGCGCGGACGCCGGCGTCCATCATGGCGGCGAGCGCGCCGCGGGCGAGGTATTCGGAGGCGAAGAAGTAGATTGCGTCGCGGTCGAAGCGCGGCGAGGCGAGCGCCCGCGCGAAGGCGCGCAGGCCCGCATCCTCGATGCCGAGCAGCTTTCCCTTGGCGGGATCGGCCCGGAGCGAGACGGACGAGGTGGCGAACCCGGCGGCGCGGAGCGCGGGCACGGCGTCGCAGAGGAAATGCTCCACGCGGAACTGGACGACGCGGCGGGCGCCGGCGGCGCGGCACGCGGCGATGAAGCCGGGCACTGCCGCGTTGTAGTCGAAGCTTGTAAGGCCGACCGCGCCGTCCGGCGGCGCGTCGATGCCAGCCACGGCGGCGAACGGGACGCCGTGCGCCGCGAGGTGGCGGAAGATGGCGGTGCGGTTGTAGAGGACGATCGCGAGATCGACCGAACGGGCCAGCGCGGCGTCGAGGAGGGAG
>JAFSUV010000133.1 GCA_017450425.1 Kiritimatiellia bacterium | reverse complement strand
GGCGCCGGCCAGGGCCGCCGCGCGCGCTTCCTCGCGCTCCGCGCTCTGCCACGAATTGAAAAGCACCGCCACGATGCCGAAAACGTTGTCGAACTGCGGGGCGGACACCGTCGAGAGCCGCAGCGGAAAGGACGCCGGAAACGCCGCCTCGAACGAATGCGACACGGCGCCGACCTCCGAGAGCTTGAGGTCCGAGCCGCCGATTACGCCGACGAGGGCCGCGCGCGCCTTGGCCGCGCGGCGGCGAAGGCCGAGCCCCGGACCGTCCCAGAGCGCGGAAAGGGCAGTGTCGAGCCGGGTTTCGCCGGAAGCCTCGGCGACGGAGAACTCCGCTTCCCCGCGCCCTTCGCCGACAATCGAGAGCAGCGCCTCGGCGTCGAGGTGCAGGAAGCCCGGCTCGGCGCAAAGCCGCCAGAAGAAGGAGAGGCCGGCGACAAGGCGCCGGGACGCCTCTTCGAGCGCTTCGCCGAGCGTCGCGCCGGGGCCGGCGGCGGCGGCGAGGTCGTCGTTCGACGGCATGAAGCGCACGTCGCCGAGCGTCGCGAGAAACTGCGCGGCCGACGCCGCGCGGCGCAGACACTCCACGCCTTCCATCCGGAACGGCTTGACGGCGAACACCACGGTGCGCACGTTGCGCTCGCGCGCGGCTTCGAGAAACACCGGCAGCGCGCCGGCGCCGGTTCCGCCGGCGAGAGCCGCCACGGCGATCGCCACGCAAACGCCGTCGAGCGCGGAGCGGAACACTTCGATTTCCGCGAGCGAGGCGTCGCGCACGGCGGCGGTCTGGCCGCCGGAGCCGTTTCCGAACGTGGAGTCGCCGATCAGGTGGCGGCAGACCTTTGGCACGTTTGCGAGGCTCGACAGCGTCGCAAAGTCGGTGTCCGCGACCCAAGTGCCGAGACCGTCGCCAACCGCGCCGGAAAGGGCGTCCACCACCCTGCAGCCGGCGCCGCCGAAACCGAATACGCGAATTTCCCCCGGTGTCATGCCATCTGGCCCTCGCGCGAAAAGAGGTTCTTGAAGAAACGGCGTATCCCGCCGTCGGCGGCGACCTCCGCCTGGCGGCGCTCAAAATCGATCGCCCGCGCGAGGCCGCCCCAAATCGTGGCGTTGCGCAGCGGGTCGCGGTCGATCGCCGGATATCCGGTGTCGAGAGTCGCGAGGCTGCACGGGATGCCGAACACCCGCGCCGCCAGCGCGGCCGTGCCGGGCGTCTTCGCCGCGCCGCCCGTCAGGACTATTCCGCCGCCCAGCCACGGCAGCACGCCGTTGGCGTCCAGGTCGGCGCGGACGAGCCGGAGCGTTTCGTCGAGCCTGGCGTGAACGACCTGGGCGACGGCCCTTTCGCTCACCGTGCGCGCGGCGCCGGAGCCGTCGTCCGGGATCCGCACCCGCGAATCCGGCGCGACGGCCTCCGGGTCGGCGCGGCCGCACTCGGTCTTGAGCCGCCCGGCGTTTGCGGTGGAGCCGGGCTTGAAGGCGCTCAGCAGGTCGTTCGTCACATGGTCGCCGCCCACGGGAAGCGCGCCGGCCGCGATGGGGTGGCCGCGATGGTATGCGCAGTAGGACGTCGTGCCGCCGCCCATGTCGATGCAGAGCGCGCCGTCCAGCTTTTTTTGCGGCGAAAGCGCCGCGTGCGCGGCGGCCAGGGCCGAAAAGATCTCGAAGTTGTTCTGGATTCCGGCGGCGTCGGCGGCCGCGGCGAGGGCGTCCCACTCGCGCGCATCGACGCTGATGGACATGCCGCACACGCCGAGCGTCTCGGCGGCCATGTCGCGGGGCTCGAGGATTTCGTCGCCGCGACCGTCGAGCGTGAAATAGAGCGCCATCGCGTCGCCGAGCGCCTCCCGGCCCGGCGCGACGGTCGCGGCGGAGAGCAGGGCGCTGCGGGCGCGGGCGACGTCGTCCGCATCGACGAGGCCGTCCGGCCCCGTGACGGGCACCTGCGCCGACAGCGGATCGCAGGAGATGCCGCCGAAGCTGCACACGAACGCGGCGTCCCGTATCGTGCCGCCGCCGCCGGGGATTTGCGCCTCCACGCTCTCGCGCACCGTCTGTATGGCGCGCGAGACGTATTCCGGCTCCACGACGCGGCCCTTGCGCATGCCGGTCGTCTCCTGCTCGGCGAAGGCGAGCAGCTCCACGCCGCCGCCCGGAGCGGCCCGCCCTGCGGCCATCACGGTGCGCGACGTGCCGACTTCGATCGCACTTACGAAATTATCCGTCATTTCCCATGCCCTCCTTTTTTTGCAACATCCCGCGCCGGCGCTAAGGCGCGCCCACGACCCGCCCCGCGCGCAGCAGCACGTCGAACCTGCGGTTTCGCGAAGAGCGCGAGTCGCGCATCGCCGCCGCCGCCATCGAAAAGGCGGCCCGGATCGCCTCATCGCCTGTCATTTCCTCCCATACGAAGCGGATTTCGCGAAAATCGCCGGTGAGGAGCCAGATGTAGTTGTGGCCGCTGATATCGACCGTGTTGATGGAAAACGGCAGTTCGCCCGCCATCGCGGACGCGGCGTTGACCACCTTGAGCGCCCGCGCGGCGCGCGCCTCGTCGCCGCCCGGCGTCCCCGGCGCGTCCACGAGCGTCCGGCCGGCGTCG
>JAFSUV010000132.1 GCA_017450425.1 Kiritimatiellia bacterium | reverse complement strand
TCACCCGCTCCATTATTGTGACGGACGGGACATTGTCAACATTGAAAAAACTGAAAGGGGCTGCGCCGACATTGATATTTCAATGTCCCGAAGGGTTTTTCAATGGTGTTCACTGTCCTGGCATAATCTCTCGCCAGCACAATAATTGACGCCGTGGTTTTGATGAGGCCGGCGCGGCTGTTTCAAGGCGCACGTGAAGGCGTGCGGACGTAAATTTCGACGGCGCGGAGTCTTTCGGGGCGGTCATGCGGCTCGGCGCTCAAATGGAAGCAGACGGGCGAAGTGCCGTCGTAGCGGAATACGAGTCCGTTCGGGCGCTTCGAGCCTGACGGAATCGTCGCGATGGTTTCGCAGCCATCCACGGCGCTGATCCAGAGGGCGGCTCCGTCCGTGCCGTCCGCTCCTGGAGTGTCCGCCTTCAGGCGCGCTTCCAGAATGGAATCCGCCGCGAACGGCAGCGGCAGTTGCGGTCCGAAAACCACCTCGCCGGGACGGAACGACAGGGGCCTGAATTCAAGCGCGCAAGGCTGGAGCGCAGACGTGCCGCCGCTTTTGTTTTCGCGCGTTTCGACAACCGTTTCGCCGGCGCGGTGCGCCATGTCGCAGACGGGGATTTCCAGCGATCCGTCGTCCTTTCGGGCGATGTTCCAGTATTGTTCGGCGGTGTAGGCGACGTGGGTGATGATGGCGCTGCCCGGCGTCTCAAGCCCGGTTTTCAAATCCGGCCCGGCCGGACACGCCGGCAGCCAGGCGAGGCGATGGCCGTCTGCAACGCCGTGCGGTTGCGCGGGTTCGTCGAAAACGAGAGTTTCGCCGATGCGGCGCGAGCCGTCCGGCCCGGCGGCTGTGGCGGAGAGTACGAGTCTGCCGCCGTCGCCGGCTCTCACGAGCCAGCCGAAGCCGTTCGCGTGGATCGGAGAAAAAGACCTGATGCGCACGGCGGCGTTGGTCGAAGGCGGGCAAAGCGCGAACGCTCTGGACGGCTGGAAAAACGACGGAGCGGGATCGGGCGCCGGGGTCTCGGATTCGACCTCCGCCGCGTCCTTGATCTCAAACGCCCAGGCGCCGCCGCCGCTCGCGAGAAGGCGAAGCCGCCGGTCGGCGAGGAAGCGGCGCAGCGTGACGCCGAACGGAAAGGGCGAAACCTTTGCGGGGAATGCGTTTTCGTGCAGAATCACCGCGCTTGCGCCCATGGCCCGGAGCTTTTCCAGCATTGCGTCCGTTATCTCGCCCTCGGTCATGGTTTCAAAGGCGCGGAACACGTTTTCAAAGTAGTCCATGTTCACGACGGCGGCGTAGCCGTTGACCATCCGCAGCCCGGACTTCGAAGCGCAATACTGGTAGATGGAACTCCACGAGGAGTCGCCCGGCCAGATCGGCAACGCAATGGCGCGCGGGGCGGCGTCGCCGCGACGTTGCGCGCATTCGACTACCGTTTCGTATGCGGCGTTTTTTCCGGGAAGAGCGCACAGGCCGAGATGCATCCCGCGCGAAACGGAAACGAATGCGGCGCACGGGATCGCAAGGAACGCCGCGATCCGCAGCGCGCGCCAAAACCGGCCCGGCGGGGATCGCAGCCCGGCGAACGACGCCGCGAAAAACGCGCTGTAGAGCGTGGGGAGAAGGCAGAAGACCTTGAGCGGCTGTCTCACCATGCGGAAAGGCGGCACGAGTTTGGGCACGATCCTCAGCGGAAGGCCGTCCATCGGGCCGTTTACGCCCATGGCGAGGAAGAACGCGAAGACGATCGCGCACGCCATGACCAGTGCGGCCGCCGCCGCACCGCGCCGCCGCGCAGTGCGGGGGAACGCGATCCGGAGCGCCGCGACCAAGCCCGCCACCGCGAGAAGTGCGGGGAGGAACACTCCCATGTGGAACTGTTCCGGCGAGTGGCTGAAGTAGAAAGGATCGAAAAAGGCGTGCCAGTCGGGCGAGTGGACCGATATCTGCGCAAGCGTCCGCCCGCCGGAGACGTCAGTCGCGGCATACGCCCTTTTCGCCCATGTTCCGAGGGCGGCGGGGGGGGGGGCCGGC
>JAFSUV010000131.1 GCA_017450425.1 Kiritimatiellia bacterium | reverse complement strand
CGTCGTGGATGCGAACGCCGCGCCCGAAGCGACTCTGTTCTGCTGGCGCCTCGCGACGCTCGACGGCACCACGCTCGCCGCCTCGACACACGCGCTCGCCGGCGCGCGCGCGCCGGTCGAGCCTCTGCCGCTGCCCGGCATGGAACCGTTTTTCGCCGTGAACCGGCGCGAAGACATGGTGCTGTGGCTCTGCCTCAAAGACGCCCGCGGCTGCGTCGTGGCGCGCGACAAGGCGCTATTTGCGCCGCCGCGGTGCCTCGCGCTGCAAGACCCCGGGATTTCGCTCGACGTGTCGCAAATCGCGGACGAAAGCGGCGAACAGGTTTTCCGCGTCGGAGTCTCGGCCTCGGCTCCCGCGTTCGGGGTGTCGATCCTTCTGCCGGGCATCCCGGCGCTTGTCGAAGATTCCTTCTTCGACATCGAGCCGGACGAGACCGTGGAAGTCCACGTCGCGACCCTGCGCAATGTCGGAGAAACCGAATTTCGGGCGGCTCTCCGCGCAATGTCGCTTTTCGATCTGTAATTTGCTAGAATCACCGCTCGCCCGATTCATCCCCCAACACGGCTTTTCAAAGCATGAAACACCGCAATGTCCTCCTGTCCGTCGCGTCCATGGCGATCCTCGCGGCCGGCTGCGCATCGTTCGATTCGTACCGCCTTGGTTCGACTCTGGCGGAAAGCGACCGCTACGTTTACCTCGCTCCGGTATTGAACGAGTCGGATCAGGCGACCGCCGCGCGCGAGCTGCAAAAGGCGCTCACCCGCGAAATCCTGCGCGAAGGCACCTTGAAGATCGTCGGCAGCGAAGCGGAAGCCACGACGCGCCTCGACGTGGTCGTCACGAGCTACGAGCAGGATTCGATCGCCTACGCCGCCAAGGACACAAGCCGCCCCACGCAGTACCGCATGACCCTCACTGCGCGCGTTTCGTTCCGCCGCCTCGCCCGGCCCGCAGCAGGCATTGCGAGCGACGTGCCGATCTTCGAGGCGTCGCGCGTTTCGGGCCGCGAGAATTTCCCTGGCGGCTCGGACTCTTCCGCCGCCAAGCTCTCCTGCCTCCCGCTCGCCGCCAAGGCGCTTTCGGAAACGATCGTCGAAAATTGCGCGAACGCATGGTAGGCGGCACGCTCGCGTCCGGGAGGCGAGACCGCGCGCTGCGCAGCGCCCCGGACGAAACGAAAGACCCGGCGCGACGCGCCGGGTCTTTTCGCTGGAACCGCGCTGTTGCGCAGCGGCGCCTAGGCCTTCTTGGCCACGAGCGCCTGGGCGCGGGACTTGCGGCGGTTCGCCGCGTTCTTCGAGATGGCGCCTTTCTTGGCGGCCTTGTCGATCTCGCCGGAGAACACGCGAAACGCTTCGCCAGCAGCAGCGGCGTCGCCACCCTCGACGGCGGCAAGGAAAGTCTTGCGGGCAGTCCGGAGACGGCTCTTGTTGGCATTGTTGACGAGGCGACGCGCCTTGGAAACGGCATCGCGCTTTGCAGCGCTCTTGATGTTGGGCATGAGATGCTCCTAATGACTTTGTTGCGGTTCAAGGTCGGGTAGCATAATGGAAACCGGTAAAAAGGTCAATAGCAAAATTTTGGCTCCTCAAAGGCGCCTTTCGCTCAGCGCTTCCGACCGCGCGGCGCTGCGCCGGCCGCCTTCCAAAGCGCTCCTCGGCGTCCTTTTCCTTGTCGCACTTGCGCTCCTTCCGGCCCTCCCGGGCATCGTGCGCGCCATCGGGCTGGAAGTCTTCCTGCCCCGCCGCGCCGCGTGGCTTGTCGCCGGAGTGCCCGCGCCGTGCGTCTTTTTCGCCGCCGGATTCTTCGTCTTTGCGCTTTTCTTCGTTTTCAGGCGCGTCCCGCCGGTTTCCTACGTGGCGGTGCACGAAGCGACCCACGCCCTCTTCGGGCTGCTTTCCGGCGCAAAGGTTTCGCGCCTCAAGATCGGCAAGGATGCGGGATCGGTCGATATTTCCCGCCGCAATGCGGCCATTTTGCTCGCGCCCTATTTTTTCCCGCTTCCGCTTGCCGGCGTCCTCGCCGCATTCGGCGCGACCCGGCCGATTCCGGCCTTTGGCGGCGACACTGCAATCGGCGTCTTCGCCGCCGTTGCCGGCGTTGCGTGGGGCTTCCACTTCTGCTGGACCGTGAACGCGCTCCTGCAGTACCAGACGGATCTCGACGCCTACGGCTTCTTTTTTTCCACGATTCTCCTGCTGGTCCTCAACGCCTTTGCGCTGTGGCTTGCGGTCGTGGTCCTCTGCGGAGCGGCGCAGGCCGAGGCGTGGAGCGATCTCGCCCGCACCGTGGCCGACACTTATCTCTGGACGCTCGACGCCATTAATTCGCGCTAACGCGCACGCGCTCGAACACGAGTGCCGTGCGCGGCGGCAAGTCGGCGTGGAGCGCAAGGACGCGGCTTTCGCCCCAGCGCTCGCTTTGCGTACGCGCAACGGCGGGCCTATCGGGGCGCGCCGGGCCGTTCCCGCCGAATTGCGGCGCATCGCTGTCGAGCACCATGCTGTAGCGCCCGGGCGGCACCGCCATCGACCACCCGGCGGCCGGTGCCGTCGGGTGGAAGTTGAAGACAAAAAACAGGTCGTCGCGGGAAACGGCGAGGACTTTGGCGCTTTCATCCGCCACAAGCACTTTGACGCCGCTCTCGAACAGGTGCGGCCGCGCTTTGGCGAGCGCGAGGAACGCCTTCTCCCAGGCGGCAATCGCCCCGTAGCGCAGCGCGGGATCGAACCTGAGGCTCCACTGCCGGCGCGCGTGCGAGTAGCTCCAGCCGTTTCCTTCGCGCGGGAAGTCTATCCACTCCGGGTGCCCGAACTCGTTGCCCATGAATTCCAGGAATCCGCCGCCGCAGGTCGCGAAAGTGGCGAGCCGCACGAGTTTGTCAAGCGCCACGGCGCGCTCGGCCGCGAGGGAGCCGGAGGAGCGGTGCATCGCGTCGTAAACCGCAGTCCCGGCCAATTCGAAAAAGAGCGTCTTTCCGCCCACCAGCGCCTGGTCGTGGCACTCGGCGTACGAGACGGTGCGCTCGTCCGGCCGTTTGTCGCCGAGCTGGTACGCGAGCCATCCCATGGGCCAGTCCTCGTCGCGCACCTTCCGCACGAGCCGCCCCCATGCTTCCGTGACGCCCATCGCCATGCGGTAATCGAATCCGACGCCGCCCTCGGAAGCCGGAGCCGCAAGACCCGGCATGCCGGAAACGTCCTCGGCGATCGTGACGGCGTCGGGCCGGACTGCGTGGACGACGCGGTTCGCGAGGGCGAGATACGCGAGGGCGTCCTCGTCCACATGGCTTCCGAAGTAGTCGTCGTAGGAGCCGAAGTCCCACCCCAGTCCGTGGTGGTCGTAGAGCATGCTCGTCACGCCATCGAACCGGAACCCGTCGAAATGGTACTCGTCGAGCCAGAACCTGCAGTTCGAGAGCAGGAAATGCAGCGTGTGGTCGCGCCCGTAGTCGAACAGCGCGCTGTCCCACACCCTGTGGCGCCCGCGCGCTCCGTCGTGGCAATAGCAGTACGGAGTGCCGTCGAATCGCGCCACCCCTTCCGTCTCGTTCAGCACCGCGTGGGAATGCACGAGATCCATGATGACCGCGATTCCGCGGCCGTGCGCCTCGTCAACGAGCCTTTTCAGGCCTTCCGGGGTGCCGAAGCGAGAGGACGAAGCGAAGAAGTTCGACACTTGGTAGCCGAACGAGCCGTAGTACGGATGCTCCATCACGGCCATGAGTTGCAGCGTGTTGAAGCCGTCGTCGGCGACACGCGGCAGCACGTCGCGCCTAAAGTCGTCCCAGGTTCCGACGACGGGCTCTTCGCGCGCCATCCCCACGTGCGCTTCGTAGATCACGGGATCGCGGCGCGGCACGCGCCACGCGGCGTCGCGCCACGCATGGCCACCGCCAGGCGCGTCCCACACCTGCGCGGCGAACAGTTTCGTCGCCCCGTCCTGCACGCACCGCCTTGCGTATGCCGGCAGCCGCACCCCTTCGCCGCCGCGCCACGCGAGCTCGAGGTGGTAGAACTGCCCGTGCCGCACGGCGCCGGCCGGCAGTTCGAGGCTCCAATCGCCCGACCCGTCCGGGATGCGCGCGAGTTCAAACTCCGCCCGCCGCTCCCAGCCGCTGAAATCCCCGACAAGCCAGATGCGCTCGGCGTTCGGCGCGTGTTCGCGGAAAACGCGCCGTCCGCCCGCAATGAGGTGCATGCCGTAGTATTCGTGGGCGGACGCGAAATCCTCCAATCTGCCGGAAGCCGTCCCCGACGCGAGTTTGCGCTCCAGCGCCCGGAAGCGCATCGCGCGCCGCTCGATGACCGGCATGAACGGCTTGAGGAGGGGATCGGCGGTCGGGTATCTTTCGCGTGGCATTGCCAAAGGCTTCCGTGGAGGCTAATCGAGCAAAAGGCGGACTTGCCGGACGGAGCGGCAACGCTTTGTCGCGGCGTCGATGTCGAAAACGCAGCCTTCGAGCGCGACCCGCCCCTTTGCGACTTCGAACTTGGCCGGCATGTCGGTGGTGAACTTCGTCAGCACCGGGGCGACCTCGCGGCCGATCACCGAAACCTCCGGCCCGGTCATGCCGACGTCGGTGATGTACCCCGTGCCCTTCGGCAGCACTTTGGCGTCCGCAGTCGGCACATGGGTGTGCGTGCCGAAAACCGCGGCGACGCGACCGTCGAGGTACCACCCCATGGCGATCTTTTCGCTCGTGGCCTCCGCGTGGAAATCCACGACGACCGGCACGTCGCGCGGCACCGCCCCTCCAAGCAGGCCGTCAACGGCGGTGAACGGATTGTCAACCGGATTCATGAAAACGCGTCCGAGGAGGTTCACCACGGCGAAGCGCCCGACGGGCGAACTCACAACGGTCCAACCGCGCCCCGGACATTGCGCCGAATAGTTCGCCGGCCTCACCGCGCGTTTTTCGCGGGAAAGGAACGCCGCGGCGTCCTTTTGATCCCAGGTGTGGTCGCCGAGCGTTATCGCGTCGGCTCCTGCGGCGAACAGTTCGTCCGCTATCGCCGCCGTGATCCCGCGCCCGCCGGCCGCGTTCTCCGCATTGACCACGACCGCGCCGAAATCTCCGGCGTCCCGCAGCGGCGGCACGAGCGCCCTGAAGGCGCGCCTCCCCGGCTCCCCGACAATGTCTCCGACGCACAGTATCTTCATGCCGCCAAGTCTATCATGTTTCCCGGGTTCGCGAAGCCGCGCGCCGAGGTCGCCTTTTCGGTATAATCGCCGGACCGTACAAACGTTTACAGGCAATTTTTCCTCCCCCTTCCATGCAAACCAACTTCCAACGTTCAAACCGCAACTGCAAAATGCGCTCGATTTCGGCTTGCGCGATCGCGTCGGCGACCCTCGCCTCGTTGCCCGTGCGCACCGCAGCCGAAACTGCTCCGGACGCGCGCGTGCTCAAGGACTCCTCCGGGGCGGAGGCGGTCATTGCCCCGCAGTACGGCGGCCGCGTGATGTCGTTCACCACTGTGGACGCCAAGCGCAACCTTTTTTGGAACGCCCCCGCCGGCGCGATCGATTTAAACGGCTGGAAGAACCACGGAGGCGAAAAATCCTGGATAGGGCCTCAGAACCTTTGGTCGGCCATAAAGAAAGGCCGGAGCTGGCCGCCGCCCGCGCATTTCGACAGCGCCTCGTTCAAAGTGCGCGACACCGGCGAAGGCGGTGCGGACTCCATTTCGATGGACTCGCCCTTTGCGTCCGGCGGCGATGCGTGTCCGTACGGCGTACACCGCAGCGTTTCGCTCGAAAACGGGACTCTTCGCGTCGTGTCGCGTCTCGTGCGCGCGCCTGAAGCGCCCGATCCGGAGGCCGGACTTCCTGCGGAAGAGGACGAATGGCACGTGTGGTCGATCGCGCAGGTTCCGTGGAGTGCCGAAGTCGCGCTGCGCAAGACGGGGCTCGGCCGCTTGAACGACGGCGGAAGCATCGAGCGCGGCGTCTTCGCGGTCCGTGGCGCACCGGCGCCGGAATCGTCCGTGACGACGCTCGCGATCGATCCGGACGCCGTTTCCGGCAAACTCTTCTTCGACGGCGACGCCATCGCCGTGGGCTATCCCGACGGCGCGCTTGTGGCGCATCGCATCGCCGGGGCGGGCGACACGCTTGACTACCCGTTCCCCAAGCACGGGCGCGCCCAGCTCTACACCGGCTGGCACGGCAAGCGCGACGAAGGCGGCGAAAAGTACCTTGAGCTGGAGTTCACGGCGATCGGCGCGCAACCGCTTGAAATGGAGTTCTCGTTTTTCCCCGGAGCCACCGCAGCGGAAGCGCTGCGGCGGCTCTGAGGCGCGATCGGCGATCCTCCTTGGCGGCCCCGTCCGGGCCGGGCCGCGCTACGCGTTGTACGTCGAAGCCGACGTTTTGCCGCCGAGGCCGGTCCAGTCCGTGTGGAAGAACTTGCCGCGCGGCGCGTCGAGCCTCTCGTAGGTGTGGGCGCCGAAATAGTCGCGCTGGGCCTGCAAAAGATTGGCCGGAAGGCGGGCGCTCGTGTAGCCGTCGAAATACGCCAGCGCGGCCGACATCGCCGGGACGGGCACGCCGGCCGAAACCGCCGCCGCGACCACCTTGCGCCAGGCCGGCACGAGGCTTTCCATCGTCGATTTGAAATACGGATCGAGCAGGAGATTGGAGAGCGCGGGATTTTTGTCGAACGCCTCCTTTATCTTGCCGAGGAACACGCTGCGGATGATGCAGCCGCCGCGCCACATGAGCGCGATCCCGCCGTAGTTGAGATTCCACCCGTATGTCTTCGCCGCCGTGCGCATGAGGGTGTAGCCCTGCGCGTACGAAACGATCTTCGAGGCGAACAGCGCCTGACGGATCGCTTCGACGAACTCCTTCCTGTCGCCTGAAAAGGCGGGCGTTTTGCGCGCGTAGGCTTTCGCCGCCTCGACGCGCTCGTCCTTCATCGCCGAGAGGCAGCGCGCGAAGACCGCTTCGCCGATGAGCGTGAGCGGGACGCCTTCGTCCAGCGCGGCGATGCCGGTCCACTTGCCCGTCCCCTTCTGCCCCGCCGTGTCGAGGATCTTTTCGACGAGCGGCGCGCCGTCGGCGTCCTTGTGCGCAAGGATGTCGCGCG
>JAFSUV010000130.1 GCA_017450425.1 Kiritimatiellia bacterium | reverse complement strand
GCGATCGCCGCCATGCCGGAAATCGGTCCGGCGCTCGCGCCGTGGGTCGATGTCGGCGAAGCCGGCGGGTGTCTGCCGCAGATGCTCGAAGCGGCGGCAAAGCGGCAGGGTGCGCTCGCGGCGCGCCTTCTTTCGACCGGGCTTGCGCTCCTCGGGCCGTCGCTCCTCGTTGCGGTCGGAGCGTTCGTGCTGGCGCTTTCGCTGGCGCTTCTCGTCCCAGTGCTGCGCCTTTCGACCGCAGCGCAACCGGTTTTCTAGCGGAGGACGCCGACGCCCATGGAACGGTTTGCATGGCCCATGACCGCTGCGGAACTTGCGCGGTTCGCCGCCATCGTGCGCAGCGGCGGCATCGTGATCGTGCCGACCGACACGGTTTACGGAATCGCCGCCGCGCCGGAATGCGCCGCCGCGCTGGCGCGCATAGTCGCCGCCAAGGGGCGCGATCCGGCTAAGCCGTGCCAGCTGCTGTCGTGCAGCGCGAGCGCCGCGGAACGCGCCGGGGTGAAGTTTTCCGCCGCCGGGAGGCGCGTAGCCGACGCATTTTGGCCCGGGCCGCTCACTTTGGTGCTGGAAACGTCTTCGGCGGCCCGGGCGACCGAGGGGGTGCGCGTGCCGGCCCTCGCCGCCGCCCTCGCACTGTGCGAAGCGGCCGGCGGATGCCTCCGGTGCACCAGCGCCAACAAGAGCGGCGAAGCGCCGGCGCTGACGGTCGAAGAGGCGGTCGCCGCCATACCGGAGGCGGACGCCGCCATCGACGCCGGTCCGTCGCCCGGGGGCGTCTCGAGCACGGTTGCCGCCGTTTCCGCCCGCGGCGAGGTCAAGATTTTTCGCCACGGGCCCGTGGATCGCGCCGCGCTTGAAGCGGCGGCGGCGACCACGGGCGGCGGCGGGCGTTAGAAAGCGCGCGATACGGAGAGCGACACGGCGTGGCCGTACGCATTCTGGTACTTGCCGTCGTAAACGCCGCCGCGGGGGCGGGCGTGGACGGTGAAGTCATCGACGAACTCGTAGAAGTACGAGCCTTCCACGGTCCATGCTCCGCGCGACCAGCCAAGGCCGAGACCGATGATGTGGCGGTTGTCGCCGGGCACGAGATAGTCGGCCCATACGCCGTTGATCGGCGACTGGTCCCAGGTGTAGCTGCCGCGCAGCGTCCATTCGTCGCACAGCGCGTAGTCGCCGCCGAACGTGAGGCGCCAGGCGTCGTGCCACTCCTTGGTGCTTGAGAGCTCCTTCGTGCCCGGGCCGGCCATCTCGTGGTCGAGCTTGATCAGCAGGTCGTCGTAGAGGTGCCAGGTCGTGTATGTCGCCGCAAATCCGAGGCAGAGGCGGTCGGTGGCATCCCACGCAAGGCCGAGCATGAACTTGTCGGGGTTGTAGTTGCGGGCCGTGAACGGCTGGTCGAGAAACGCATACGGTGCCATCGCCGCCACCGGGGCCGGGCGGCGCCATTTGGCGTCGCCTTTGACCTTGAAGTTGATCCGGCTGTGATACGCCGCGCCGAATGTCCAGTCGTCGGCGATTTTGTAGGTGAGGCCGAGGTCGAAGGCCGGCTTTATGTCGTCGCCGTGCAGGTTTTGATCGACGTCGTACGGCGACGGGGACGGGTCGTTGTAGCGGCGCAGTCCAGCAAGGCCGGCCGCGTCGATTTTCTGGGCAAGCTCGATATCGAAATAGCGGATCGACACGCCGGCCGCGACGCTCAGGCGGTCCGTCACTTTCCACGCCAGCTGCGGAGCGAAGTCGAGCGACAGGATTTCGGCCTTGTAGTTGCCGTAGCGCCCCGCCCACGTCTGCGGGAATTCGGCGCCGAGACCGTAGCGCGTGAACACGCCGAAGCCGAAGAACCACTCGTCGGAGAGCTGGTGCGTCAGGTACGCGGCCGGGATCGTCCATACGTGGTTGTTGCCCTTGCCGACTGCGGTTTCGCCGGTGTAGGGATTGACGGTTTTCACTTCCGCCGCAGGGCGGATCGCCGTCACGCTCACTTCGGCGCGCGTACCGTCAAGCGACGTAATGGCGGCAGGGTTCCAGTACAGCGCCGAGGGCTCGCCGCCTTTCGACACGAGCGAAGCGGCGTTGGCGTTGCCGCGCGCGGAGCCCTGCTCCAGTGCGAATCCGGCGCCGAACGATATCGCCGGGATGAGGGCCGCCGCCGTTGCGGCGAGCGGAAAGAGAGTCGAATCTTTGTATTTCATTTTTGCTTTGGTTTTGCGTTCGGCGGAGAATAGCCCGCCCCCGTTGTCAAACGAGTGCTTTAATTATTGCAGATTTTTTTTGAAACGCAAGTGTGAATTTCGCTGCGGACGCGCCGTGGGCGCGTCCCTACCGGGAAAGGAGGCTGGCAGGGGCGTTTCCACGAAACGCCCGAAATCAGGGCGGACGCGACGGCGCTAGCGCGCGGCGGCGGTGAATTCGAGGACTATCGAGTCGTCGCCGGCTCCGAGATCGAACGGGATGCCGGCGGCGGAGATGGCGTCGCCGCCGAGCGTCCTGCCGGAGAGTCCGCCGATGTGGCCGCCCTTGCCGGCTTCGGGCAGGTTGATCTCCTCGACGCGGTAGCGCTTCTTCGGATCGAGGCCGGGGATGCGCAACGCTTCCACGGCGCCGCTTTTGAAGAGGCGGCCGAGGCCGTAAACGAACGCCACGGCGTGGCGGCGGTCGGCCGAGACGTACGCGAACGCCGCGTGGTCGCCTTCGTAGGGCGACGCGATGCGATACAGGTCTCCGCGCTGCACGACGGGACGGATGCGCTTGTAGTTTTCGACGCATCGCTTGGCGAAGGAGATTTCCTCCGGCGTCATGTTCTTCGGATGCAACTCGAAGCCGAGCCGCCCGCTCATCGCGACGTCGAAGCGGAACTTCAACGTGGCGGTGCGACCCGTCTGGTGGTTGGGCACGGCCGTCACGTGCGCCGCCATGGCCGACGCCGGGTAGAACTGCCCTTCGCCCCACTGGATGAAGACGCGCTGCTGCGCGCAGGTGTCGTCGGAACCCCAGAACTCGTCCGCATGCGCGAGGAAGCCGAACTCGCAGTGCGCGCCGCCGCTGCTGCAGGCCTGGAACACGATCTGCGGGTGCGCCGCGCGGAGCCTCGAGAAGAGCGCATACACGCCCTTGGCGTAGTCGAACCAGAGGTTGGCCTGCTTCTCCGGCCCGAGGTACGGAGACCCGGCGTTGTTCACGTCGGCGTTGGCGTCCCACTTGATGTAGGCGAGAGACCCGATGGAGCGTATCGTTTCGTCGATTATCGCGAAGACGGCATCCTGCACTGCGGGGTTCGCCATGTCCAGCACCACCTGGTCGTCCCCGCGCCCCTTGCGGAGCGGACGCCCGGCCTCCTGGAGGCACCATTCCGGGTGCGCGGTCAAAAGTTCGCTGCGGGTGTTGGCCATTTCCGGCTCGAACCAAAGCCCGAACTTGAGCCCGCGCTTCTTTGCCTCCTTCGCAAGGTACGCGAGACCGTGCGGGAGCTTCTTCTCGTTGCAGAACCAGTCGCCGAGGCCGCACCTGTCGTCGTCGCGCGCGAACTCGCCGCGTCCGAACCAGCCGTCGTCGAGGACGAAAAGCTCCCCGCCCAGCGCCTTCACGCCGTCCATCATGTCGAGGAGCTTCTTTTCGTCGAAGTCGAAATACGCGCCCTCCCAGTGGTTGAGCAGGACGTCGCGCAGCGCCTCCGGATGCGGCATCAGGTGCTCGCGCGCCCATTTGTGCAAAGCGCGCGTGGCCGGGCCCTTGCCCGCCTCCGACCAGGAAAAGACGAACTTCGGCAGCTCGATCGACTTTCCGGCGTCGAGCACGTAGGGGCCGGAAATGTTGGCCGCGCCGGCGTTGACGCGCAGCTCGTGCGTGTTGGCGTGCTGCGCGCGGATCTCCCACGCGCCGCTCCAGCAGAGCGCGCCGGCGAGGACGCGGCCGCTTTCTTCGCGCGCCGGCGCCCGGCCCAGCGAGAGCATGAAGGCCGGGTTGTTCTCCCAGGCGTCGCGCACGCCGCTGCGGGCGCCGATGACCGCCTCCTGGCCGCAGACGATTTCGCTTTCGCCGACGTTGGCCTCGTTGGCCCACTGTCCGGCAAGCGACATGAAGTGGTACTTTTCCGCAAGCCCCGGCAGCTGCAGGCAGAACGAATCCATGCGCGAAAGCGCGACCGCGCCCTTTTCGCCGTTGCGTATTTCGACCCACGTCTCGAACACGTCGCAATCGCCCCATGCGCGGAAATGCTGGACGGCGCGGAAGTCGCGGTGCGCCTTGTCCGCAAGCTCGAACGCGACGTGGCGCGACGCTTTGCCTTCCGGAATCTCGATCGCGCGCAGGCACTTCCAGTCGATCGACTCGTCGCCGTCCGCATGGCGCACCTGGAGCGCGCCGCGCTTTTCGGCGCAACTGTTGCCGCGCGACGATCCGAACGCCGGATACGTCTCCTGCGAGCACGGCCCCGCAACGGTGTCGGAGCAAACGCGCCCGGGGGCGAGCGCGGCGGCGTCCGCAACGCCGGCGATTCCGGCTCCGATGTGGGCGAACGTCCAGACATCGCCGCTCTTCGCGAAAACGATCTGCGAAGCCGGGGTTTCGATGGAAAAGACCTTCCCGGAAATGGTGGAAGGAGCGGATTTCTTGCGCTGGGATTGCATGGATCGTGGTTTTGTTTCGTGTCTCTCTCGGTTGCCGCCGCCGGTGTATTGGCGACGGCGGCAAAATTCTACAGCGTCCGCCTGCCGCCGGCGGGGGCGTCCTCCTCCGCCAGCGGGATCTCCGGCTTCGGGCCGGCGCCGCGGGCGAAGCGTCTGTCAACCGGGCGCACCCGGTCGGCAAGCAAAGCAAGGCCGACCCTCATCGTGAAATAGGGCAAGGCGAGCGGCTTTATCGACGAAGTCCCCGCCGCCCGCGGCTTCACGACTATCGGGGCCTCGGCCATCGAATATCCCTGCCGCCGCAACAGGGCGATCGCCTCCGGTTCCGGGTATTCCGACGGATACCTGCCGGCAAAAAGGCGCAAGAGGTCGCCGCGAACGCACCACATCCCGGAAGTGGGATCGGTAATCCGCGTTTTGCACACTGCGGACAACACCTTGGCGAGGACCCTGTTGCCGAGTCTGCGGGCCGTGGTCGAGCCTTCCTCGAACCTGGCGCCGGCCATGAAGCGCGAGCCGGAGACGAAATCGGCGCCGGTTTCCTCCATCCGGGCGAGCAGCGCGCCGATTTGCGACGGCAGGTGCTGGCCGTCGGAATCCATCCGCACAACCACGGAATATCCGAGTTCCACGGCTTTCTGGAGGCCGGCCTGCACCGCCGGTCCGACGCCCAGGCGGCACGGAAGCGCCAGCACGACCGCGCCGGCGGCGGCGGCACGGGCGGCGGTGGCGTCCGTCGAGCCGTCCGACACCACGATGACCGCGCTTTCCGGCCATTGCGCCTTGCACGCCCTTACCACGCCGCCGACTGTTCTCTCTTCGTCAAGAGCCGGCATGACGATGGCCGGTACGAACGCCGCGCACATCCGTCAGTCCTTCCGCCGTTTTCCGGCAAGCGCCCGCGGGACTGCGGCAGACGCGAGAAGCATCGCGTAGCTGAAGAGCTCAAGCGACTCTTCCACGACGTTTTTCACGTGCCGCTCCAGATCCTGGTCGTACACCTCGATCCGGTCTTTCACCTGGAGCCACAGTTCGTTGTCGAAAACCGAGTGCCACACGCCTTTCCAGCCGAGCGCCTGCGAAAACACCACCGCCGAAAACACCGCCGAAAACACCATCCACCCGCGCGGCGACCCTGCAAACGAGGCGACATCTGAAACGGAGCGGCGCCACTGCCGCCCGAGCGCGGCGAAACACGCCGCGATCACGACGGCGTCCACCGCCGCCCACGCGCCGTGCCAAAGCGCAACATCGAAAAACCTGTCGAGCTCGCGCACGAACATCGCAAGCGTCGCAAACCCGACGAGCAAAAACGCCTTTTCCGGGCCGGCTCCGTCCTTTTTCGCCGCCGCCGCTTTGAAAAACCACGACACCGCGGCGCACAGAAGGATCACGGCCTGCAGCGACTCGACAACGCCGCCCTCCGGCACGTCCCTGGCGGCGAACACTTCGGCCACGAGCGCGCCGACGAGCGCGACAAGCGCAACCGACGCTGCGGCGTAAACGGCAAGTGCGCGGCGGAGGCGCACCAGACTCTCACGGACTGTCATTGCGCGCTCTCCACGACTTCCTTGACGGAGTATATCTGCTTGCCCTGCGACTCGTGGTAGGTGCGCGTCTGAAGCTCCGCGAGAAGCCCGAGGACGACAAGCTGGATCGAAAATCCGAGGAACATGAGCGGCGTCACGATCCAGAACGGACGCTTCGCGAGGATCGTCGCGGCCGGGCCGGCGCCGAACCACGGCGCGCCGCCGAGCGTGTTGCAGAGCCCCTCGAGGAACACGACGCCGAAGATCGCCGTCGCGGCGAACCCGAACCAAAGCCCGAGCTTGCCGAAAATCTGTATGGGACGCGTCGAATACGACATGAGGAACTTCACGAGCATGAGGTCCAGCACGACGCGGAACGTCCGCGAAATGCCGTATTTGCTCTTGCCGAATTCGCGCGCGTGGTGATCGACCGGGATCTCCGTCACGGACCCTCCGGCGAGGCGGCAAAGCGCCGGGACGAACCGGTGAAGCTCGCCGTAAAGGTGGACCTGCGAGATGATTTCGCGGCGGTACGCCTTGAGCGAACAGCCGTAGTCGTGCAGACGCACGCCGGTCATCTTGCCGATGAGGCGGTTGGCGAGCATCGACGGCAGCTTGCGGTTGATGAAGGCGTCCTTGCGGTTTTTGCGCCAGCCGGACACCACATCCCACTTGCGGCCGGCTTCGTCGGTCTCGTCGAGTTTGGCAAGGACGGCGGGGATGTCCTTCGGGTCGTTCTGCAAGTCGGCGTCCATCGTGACGACCACCGCGCCGGTGCTTTCGTTGATGCCGGCCGCCATGGCGGCGGTCTGCCCGAAGTTGCGGCGGAAGCGCACGAGCTTCAGGTGCGGGTACTTGCGCGCCATTTCGAGCATGACGCTCCACGAACGGTCCTTCGAGCCGTCGTCAACAAGCACGATTTCGTAGCTCTTGCCGAGGTTCGACAGCGCTTCGTGGAGTTTTTCGCAAAGGTGCGGGATCGACTCTTCTTCGTTGTAGATCGGAATCGCTACGCTCAAGTCTGTCATGGCGCGCAAAATCCTCAGGATCTGCCGGTGCGGTGCAGGTGGTTTTCCAGCCGGGCGAGCAGTTTGGAGAATATCATGACGAGCACCAGGTATATCGCCGCCACGGCGAGGAACGGTATGTAGGCCTGGTAAGTCTGCGAGCGGATGATCGAACCGCCGCGCGCAAGGTCGTCAAGTCCGATGAAGGACGCGATGGAGGTGTCCTTGAGCATCACGATGAACTCGTTGCCGAGCGCGGGAAGGATGTTGCGGATGGCCTGCGGCAGGATGATGCGGCGCATGCCCTGCGAGTAGGAAAGTCCGAGCGAGCGCGCGGCCTCCATCTGGCCGTCGTCGATCGAAACGATGCCGGCGCGGATGATTTCCGCGACGTACGCCCCGGAGTTGAAGCCGAAGGCGAGGATCGCGACGAGGACTTTGTCGTTTATCGAGGAAAAGATGATGAAATACGCGATGAGCAGCTGCACGGTCATCGGCGTACCGCGGATGACGGTGATGTAAACCTTCGCGAGCGCGTTGAGGACGCGCATGCGGCCGTGCCTGTCGTGCGTGGAGCGGACAATCGCCACGAGAAAGCCGAGCACCGCGCCGAGGCATACCGCGCAGAGCGCCACGGTGAGCGTGTTGCGAAGGCCGTTCGTGATGTAGTGCCAGCGGCCCTTGTAAACCTGTTCGACGCGGACCGAGCCGTCCGCCCCGCGCACTTCGCGGGTGCCGAACGGTATCTTCTTTATGAAGCAGACGTAGAAATTGTTCTCGAACGCCGCCGCCGCGCTGCGCACCACGGGCAGCGAGAGGCGCAGCCTGTCGCCGGGATCGGCCGCGTTTGCGATGCGAAGCTCGAGCGTTTCGAGGCGCGACGGGTTCGCTGCGACCTCGAAGGTGGCTTCTGCCTGGCCGGCCGCGAATTCAAGCGCGTCCGCCGAAAACGAAAAATCGCCCTCCTTGCCGTTTGTGGCGGAAAGCGCGTATCGCGCCGCCGCCGAAGCGTCCGCGCGGAGGAGCCGCACCGAAACCGGCTTCCCGGAAAAGAGACCGAGCGGAAGGCGCGGCACGTCGGCGGGCGAGCCGTCCGGCCCGGGCGGGAGGGAGAGCGAGGAGACGCGATGCCCTTCGCGCTCCGAAACGGAGAGCGTGAGGGCGGCGCTCGACTGCCCGGCTTCGAGCGGAAGGCGGGCGGTGAGGGGGATCTTGCGGCCGGGGACTTCGAGCGTGATGTCGTAAACGATCCGCTCGTCGGACTCGGCGCGCGTAAGGTCGAGCGCCCGCGTGGCGGGCGCAGCGCCCCGGCCGGCGAAGCCCGTCCCCACCGCCGCCGCCCCCCCGGGC
>JAFSUV010000129.1 GCA_017450425.1 Kiritimatiellia bacterium | reverse complement strand
GCTTTTTCGCAAAAAAAAATGACGATTATTGAAAAGTCGGTACCGATTTTTGGGCGCTGACAATTTGCACGAACCCCAATATTTTCAATGGGTTTGTGAGATTTCGGGACAATTTATCCCGAAAAAATCGGGATAAGTCTGTGTCCGGCGGAAAGTGCCGGGACTGTTTTTCGACGCTCTTGCCATTTCAACCGTGTTTTTCGGGCACGCAGAGGCACAGAGGCGGCGGAGGCGCAGCGGCGGCGGAGGACGCGCCGTGGGCGCGGCACCTCCCTCAGGCGTGGTTTCGGCCAAATTTCGTGCATTTTGAAGATTTTGCCCAAAACGCCGTATTTCCCGTCTCGGCTGGAGATATTATCGCCGGTGTTCGCGACGGGCTGTCGCGGTTTCGGACTCGGATCCAAAGGCAAGGAAAAGGCAATGCTGGTAAACATGAAGGAGATTCTGGACGATGCGTCCAGTGGTGGATACGCGGTGGGCGGCTTCAACTGCTCGTCGCTCGAATCGGCGCTCGCCGCGGTGCGCGCGTCGGAGGCGCTGGGGATGCCGTTCATCCTCCAGTTCGCGCCGGTGCACGAGCAGTATCTCGCTTTCGACGTGGCGGCGCCGCTGATGCTCCAGCTCGCCCGCGCGGCGAAGACGCCGGTCGCGGTCCACCTCGATCACGGCGGCTCCGTCGAATGGTGCCTGCGCGCGCTCGCATCGGGCTTTACTTCCGTGATGTTCGACGGCTCGGCGCTCCCGTTCGAGGAAAACGCCGCCACGACGGCGGCCGTCGCCAGGACCGCGCACGCGCTCGGCGCGTCCGTTGAGGCGGAGCTCGGCTCCATGCCCCACAACTACAACGGCGAAATGGGCGACTACCGCCCCGAGGACTTCTACACGAAGCCCGACCGCGCGGCGGAGTTCGTCGAAAAGACCGGAGTCGATGCCCTCGCGATTTCGTTCGGGACGGTCCACGGCATCTACAAGACCGCGCCGAAGCTTTCGCTCGACGTTGTGCGGAGCGTCCGCGACGCGACCGGCGCGCTGCCGCTCGTGATGCACGGCGGCTCGGGCCTCTCCGACGCCGACTACCGCGACGCCGTCGCCTCCGGCATCCGCAAGGTGAACTACTACACCTACGGGGCGCTGGCCGGCGGAAGCGCCGTCGCCGACCTCGCCGCCCGCACCCCCGCAGGCTCGCTCCACTTCCACGACGTCGCCGTCGCGGCGACGGACGCCATCCGCGCCGACGTGGAGCGCGTCATGCGCCTTCTCGCGCCGGGCGGGGCGAAACGCGCCTGAAGCACGGAGCGCCGCATGGAAACGCCTTCCGCGAAAATGGCCGCCATGGCCGCAAGGATCGGCAGCGAGGAGCAGGTCTGCTCCGCGCGGCGCGTCCAGGTCATGGACGGCCGCGGGCGCGGCGCCCGCCTCATCTACGCCGCCAACGGGGCGCTGAACTTCGTCCTCTCCGAGTCCAACGCGCTGGACATCCTGCGCCTCTGGCACCGGGGGACGAACATCGGCTTCGTCTCGAAGAACGGCCTCTACACCGGCGACGCCGATTTCCCCGGCGCGTTTCCCGCCGGGATGCTCTACACCTGCGGCCTCGACGCCATCGGCGGCGTGGCGGGCCATCCCGTCCACGGTCGCCTCCACTCCATCCCGGCGGAGATCCGCGAACTGCGCGCCGACGCTTCCGGCATCCGCATCGTCGGCGAAATTCGCGACACCGCGCTCTTCGGGCGGAACCTCGCGATGACGCGCACGATCGAGACGGCGGCCAACTCCGGCGAAATCCGGATCGTGGACCGCGTCGAAAACCGCGCCTTCCGCGAGGAGAAATACTGCCTCCTCTACCACGTGAACGCCGGCTGGCCGCTCGTCGATGCCGGAGCGGAAATTTCCGGCGACTTCGCCGAATCGCATCCGCGCACTCCGTGGGCGGAGCGAGAGATGGCAACCATGCTCAAGGTCGAGCCTCCCGTGGACAACATGGAGGAAACCTGCTACTTCCACCTCGTGCGCGACGGCCGCATGGCGCTCGAAAACCGCGCGCTCGGCAAGCGCCTCGCCGTCGCGAGCGACCTCAGGCGCTTCGTCGAGTGGAAGAGACGCGCGAGCGGCGACTACGTGATCGGCCTCGAACCCTGCACCAGCTGGCTCGACGACCGCCTCGAATACCGGACGCTCGCCCCCGGCGCGTCCGCCGAGCACCGGCTCTCGATTTGCGTGGAGGACATCGCGCCATGACGGATCTGATCGCAGGGCTCGACGTCGGCACCACGGGGTGCAAGGTCACGGTCTTCACGCCGGAGGGGAAATGCCTCGGGCGCGAATACCGGACGTATGCCACGCGGCGCGGCGGACGCCCGCCGCCGTCCGTCAGCACGAACGCCTCGCCGAAGCTCGTGACGCCCATCGCGCCGATCTTCCCGAACTTCGCCGCCGCGGCGTCGAACGCCTCGAGGACGGCCGCGGCCAGCGCCTCGGCGTCGAGTTCGTGGACGCTGCCGCCGCGCCGCGTGGCATACGTCCGGGATTCGCGCCCGAGGCAGTTCCCCTCCGGCGTGAAGACCGTGACCTTGCACCCCGTGGTGCCGACGTCGAGACCTGCGACGAGCT
>JAFSUV010000128.1 GCA_017450425.1 Kiritimatiellia bacterium | reverse complement strand
TACGGCGCTTCGCCCATCTTCAAGCACTTCAGCGAGCGGCACATCATGAAGCTCGACTACAACGAGGGCGACAAGTTCTCCGGCCCCGACAAGGGCTCGGCCGGCACCTTCCGGCGTCCGGAGCGCATCCTCGCCTCCCGCAAGCCGATCCTCGGCACCATCTACCGCATGACCTCGCGCCAGTCGGCGAACACCATCAACGCCGGCGCCGTGACCGAAGCCCTCGCCAACGACCTCACGCGCCTCGCGGGAGTCCCCTCGCAGGAACTCAGCATCGTGCGCGGCCAGTATTCCGACGGCAAGCCGAAGCTGATGCTGGAGGCGAAGTTCGCCAAGGGCTACAAGGACATGGAAGCCGGCATGCTCAAGGACGGACGAGCCGTCCCGCCCGCGGGCCGCGACGGCCAGCCCGGCCCCGCCCCGGAGCCGCTCGGCAAATACAAGGCGTTCTTCCTCCTTACCGCCGACCGCGACGGCATCGGCAAACGCGGCCAGAACAAGGGCTTCATAGACGGCAAATTTTTCGCCATCGACCCCGGGCACTCCCTCGAAGGCAACGGCAAGTACCTCGACATCTCCGACGACTTTTCCTTCAAGGACACCTACGGCAAGAGCAGCAAGCCGCGCTTCAACAACTTCTCGGTCTTCGACGACGACACCCGCTCGAACAAGCTTGCCGGACTCATCCAACTGCGCGACACGGCCAAGGCCGGCGCGTTCGAGAAACTCTTCAACGACTACAAGGCGGCCTTCAACCCCAAGGCGGACAACATCGACGACGCAGAAAAGGCCATGCGCCAGAAAATCTGCGCCGAGATCGACACCAAAAAGGCGGAGTTTGACAAGCAGCTCGGCCGCCTTCTCGACATCTTCGACGTGCAGCTGCGGCTCCACGACGACCTCGCAAGCCGCGGCCCGGAGACGCAGAAGAAGGCCGTGGACTCCCTCTCGCACCTCGAAATGCTCACCTCGCAGACGACTTGGGTGAGCAAGCACGGCAAGGTCGCGCTAAACCACCTCGAAGTGCGCCCGGAGACCCGTGTGCCGTGGCAGGCGAGCGTCGATGGCGACAAAATCGTCTATCACTGCGACAAGCCCATGGACCGGCGCGCGGTCGAGCTTCTCTCCAGCCTCGCCCAAAACGCCGGAGTGGAGTTTCAATACGACAGTTTCGGGCGATCCCGCATTTCCGTGCCGCCGGACAAGGCCGAGCGCTTCTTCGAGGTCTTTTCGGAGGACAATGTCCAGAAACTGACGCACCCGGAGGAATACCAGGCGCGCAAGGCGGGCAACGACCCGCTCGCGGTCGCAAAGGACTACAAACCGCGTCCGTACGCGAAAGTTTCCGACCCCCGCCCGCCGCTCAAGGCCGAAAATCTGCCGGACGGTCTCGATGTCAAAGTCGGCAACCACGTGGTGCGTCTGCCGAAGGAGCACTACGCGACGATGGCGGTCACGCGCTCGTCGGTCTCTCGGCCGAGGGACGTGGAGTCTCTGCGCGCCACGCTCGAAGCGCGCATACAGCGCGGCAACGACATCTTCAGGGCGCTCGTCTCGGGCAACACCCGGCTCTTCCCAGCCACGCAGCAGAACATCGCCGATTTCACGCTCGCGATGCATGCCGCCGCGCTGGGCAAGGGAGAGAAGATGTTTCGGGGGTCGTTCTCGATTGCGGACCGCGACGGCAACATCGCGCGCTGGCTCGACCAGTCGCCGCGCCTCTACCTGCGCTCCTCCACCCACGCCAAACCGTACCAGAGCATGTATGTGGACGGCCACCTCAACATGCCGCGCGGGATCGATGTCAGGGAAGGCATGGGCGGAATGCTCAACGGCATGCGCACTTTCCACTATTTCACCATCCCGGACCAGAACCACCTGCACGACGCCGGCGGCAGCGGCAAGAACCGCCGCCTGTTCTTCAAGTGCGAGACTTACGGCATCTACTGGAGCACCGGGCACCTGCACCCCATCGACAAGCTCAATGCCTTTCCGAAGGGGCAGTTCCACGAACGCCTTCCGGAGTTTGGAAACGTCATCGAATCCATCGCCCACATGTGCTCGCTCTTCACGCAGGGCAGCCGCGTCAACGGCCAGGACGGAATCCGCAAGGAGACGCTCACCGAGCCGATGAAGCAGGCGCTGCGCACGGCAACCGAATCGCTGCGGAAGGCCGGCTTTCTGGAACTTGCCGCGAGGGTCCACGACGGCAACATCGAAAACGGCGGCGGCATCAGGATGTTCATCGACAACCTCCAGAACGAGCTCGCGAAACTCCCGGCTGCGCGGGCGGGAGAGGCGCTGGACATACTCGAGCCCTTCTTCGGCCAGATAAACGAGGCCGTGCAGGACATCGGCGGGAACGTCGAACACCGCATCGGCAACGAAATCATGCTCGACGAAGCCGATTTCGCCGACTGACGGCGCCGCGACGGGCCGCGCGCGCCCAATCTGCGGTCTTCAAGCGGGGCGACGCGATACGAACGCCCGGTTGGCCGCAGGATCGGAAAATCCGAGGACTGCGGCCTCGCGACCGACGCCGACCGAGTCGCGTACGGCACCGTAAACATACGCCTTTGCATCGAAAACGGCGTCTTCGAGCGTACCGCCGAGGGCGAGCGCCGCCGCGATTGCGGCCGAAAGCGAGCAGCCCGTGCCATGCGTGGAGCGAGGGGCGCGGATGAACTGCGACTCGAACCACCACGCGCCGCGATCCGGGGTCCAGAGCAGATCCTGCGCGGCAGCGCCGGAAAGGTGGCCGCCCTTCACGAGGACTGCGCACCCGGCGGCGGCGGAAATGGCGCGGGCGGCGGCGACCATGTCGCCCGGCGAGGCGATGCGCCCCAGGCCCGCAAGGGCCTCGGCTTCCATGAGATTCGGCGTGGCGAGCGTGGCGGCGGGAAGAAGGCGGTGCGCAAGAGCGGACGCGGCATCGTCGGCAAGGAGCTTTGCGCCGCTCGTCGCGACCATTACGGGATCGACCACCACGGGAAAGGCTTCTTCGCGCCCGCGAAAGAGATCGGCCACGGCGCAAACGACCGCAGCCGAGGAGAGCATGCCCGTCTTCGCCGCGCCGATCGCGTACGCCGACAGGACCGCCTCGATTTGGCTCGCGACGAACTGCGGCGGCAGGGTTTCGATGCCGGAAACGCCAGCCGGGTTTTGGGCGGTGACCGCCGCGATGGCGGTGCAGGCATGCACCCCGAAAGCGTGGAAGGCGCGGATGTCGGCCTGGATGCCGGCGTTTCCGCCGCTGTCGCTGCCGGCGACCGTGAGGGCCGCAGCCTGATTGCCGCCGCGAAGAATGGCCGGTTTCATTTTCCCGCGCCCTCCGCCGCCGCTAGCGCGAATCTTCCTGCGCGCCGGAGCGCAAGACCGCGACGAACGCCTCCTGCGGGACGTTCACGGTGCCGAACTGCTTCATCCGCTTCTTGCCCTCCTTCTGCTTGTTGAGGAGCTTCATCTTGCGCGTGATGTCGCCGCCGTAGAGCTTGGCCGTGACATCCTTGCGGAACGGGCGGATGTCCTCGCGCGCCACGATGGTCCCGCCGACTGCGGCCTGCACCGGGATTTTGAACATGTGAGGCGGGATGGCGTCCTTCAGCGCGGCGCAGATTTCCTTCCCGCGGGCGCGCGCCCGGTCCCGGTGCACGAGGCAGGAGAAGGCATCGACGGCGTCGCCGTTGAGAAGTATGTCCATGCGCACGATGTCCGAGCGCTGGTAGCCGCTCGGCACGTAGTCGAGCGAAGCGTAGCCGTGGGAGACGCTCTTCAGGGTGTCGTTGAAATCGACCAGGATTTCGTTGAGCGGAAGGGTGCAGGTGAGGATCACGCGCACGCCGTCGAGCGAATCGGTCTTGTCAACGGTGCCGCGGTGCTCCATCACGACGCGCATCATGTCGCCGATGCAGGACGACGGGGTGATGATCGTGGCGCGGATGAGCGGCTCCTCCACGAAATCGATGTCGGCCGGGTCCGGCAGGCGCACGGGGTTGTCGATTTCCTGCATTTTGCCGTCCTTTGCGTGGACGCGGTAAACGACGGCCGGGTTGGTGGATATGACGTCGCAGTTGAACTCGCGCCGGAGGCGCTCCTGGACGATCTCCATGTGCAGAAGGCCGAGAAAACCGCACCGGAAGCCGAATCCGAGCGCAACGCTGCTCTCCGCGTGCCAGGTGAAGGCGGCGTCGTTGAGCTGGAGTTTTTCCAGCGACGTGCGCAATTTCTCGTATTCGTCGGTGGAGACGGGGTAAAGCCCGGCGAAAACCATCGGGCGCACCTCGCGGAACCCGGGAAGCGGCTCGGAGGCCGGTTCGGCGCGGAGAGTCACCGTATCGCCGGTCTTCACTTCGCGCGGGTCCTTCACGGACCCGACGACATAGCCCACCTGGCCGGGCGAAAGCGACGCCACGGGCTGCATCTTCGGCGTGAAGATGCCGACTTCCTTCACCTGGGTCTCGAGTCCGGTGCCCATGAAGCGCACCCAGTCGCCGGCCTTCACCGAGCCATCGACCACGCGTATGTACGGGATGACGCCGCGGTACGGGTCGAAGAGCGAATCGAAGATGACGGCCCGCAGCGGGCCGCCGGGATTGGCGGACGTCGGCGGCGGCACGAGGTGCACGAGCCGCTCCAGCAGGTCTTCCACTCCGGCGCCGGTCTTCGACGACACGAGCGCGCAATCGTCCATCGGTATGGCGAGCGCCTCCTCCACCTGGTGCTTTACGCCGGGCACATCGGCGCTCGGGAGGTCGATCTTGTTGAGGGCCGGGATTATTTCAAGATTCGCCTCGAGCGCGAGAAGCGTGTTCGCGACGGTCTGGGCCTGTACGCCCTGCGCCGCATCGACGAGCAGCACTGCGGCCTCGCACGCCGCCATCGACCGCGACACTTCGTAGGAAAAATCGACATGTCCGGGCGTGTCGAGCAGATTGAGGAGGTAGGTCCTGCCGTCGCGCGCCGTGTAGCTCATCGACACCGGATGCGACTTGATCGTGATCCCGCGCTCCTGCTCCAGATCCATCGAGTCGAGGAGCTGGTCGTGGAAAGTCCGCGCATCGACGGCTTTCGTGAGCTCCATGATCCTGTCGGCCAGCGTCGATTTGCCGTGGTCGATGTGGGCGATGATGCAGAAGTTGCGTATGTCGTCGAGGGACGTCATTGGAAAAACGACCTGAGGAAATCGTAAGGCGCGGCGGAGGCGTCGAGACCGTCCGGCGAGCCGTGCAAATCAACTATGTCAAGAAGGATGCTGAGCGCCTCGGAGAGCACCAGGTCGCTTTCGTCGCGCTTGTCGGCGCTTTCCGCGCCGGCGCCGCGCCGCTTGCGCCTCAAGCCGGGTCCGACCGCAGCCGCGCCGGCCGGCGCGGCGTCCGAAGCGCCGACTCTCTCCGCTTCCGGCCCCGCTCCGCCGCTTTCGCCATCCTTGCCCTCGCCGCCGTCGTCCTCGCCGCCAGCGCCGGTGAGGCGCTCGATCTCGCGGATGATTTCGTTGTCTTCGCAAGCCCGCGCGAAACGCTCCGGGTAGTCGAGGGACACCACCTTGTTGGAATTGAAGGCGCTGAAGCGCTCGAAGAGCCGCATGCGCGCCTGCCACGCCTCGTTGGTGGCGAGTCGCGCTTCGGAGCGCTCCTGCAGCACGGGCACGATCTGGCGCAGGCCGGAATCCGCCGGCACGAAACGGGCGGGGGCGATGCGCGTCCACGCAAGCGCGTTGGGGAGCTTGTCTTCGCCAAGGTCCGGGTAGGTTTCGAGCACGGACGGCAGCGTGATGTCGCTCTCGACGCCGCGAAGCTGCGTGGAGCGGCCGTTCACGCGGTAGAAAAGCGCAGTCGTGGGCTTGAGCGAGCCGAGAGCGCCGTCGCCGCCAAGCGGCACCAGAGTCTGCACCGTGCCTTTGCCGTGGGTGTGCGAATCGCCCACCACAATGGCGCGGCCGTAGTCCTGGAGGGCGGCGGCGACGATTTCGGAGGCGGAGGCGCTCGTGCGGTCGATCAGCACGACCATCGGGCCGCGGAAGGCGACCGCGGGGTCGTTGTCCGGCAGCGCGATCGCGCGGCGGGATTCGCGCACCACGACCACCGGGCCGGTGCGCAGGAAGAGACCGGTGAGGTACACGGCGTCGGGCAGCGAGCCGCCGCCGTTGCCGCGCAGGTCGAGGACGATGCCCTCAACCGCTTCGTCGTTGAGCTTTGCCACGAGCTTTGCCACGTCAACCGAGGCGTGGCGCTCCTCGCCTTCGTCCGCCCCGGTTCCCTTCATCGAAGCGTAAAACGTGGGCAGGCGCACGTAGCCGATGCGCCGCTCGGAGCCGGTCGAATCCACGAGCGTATCGACGCGCGAAGAAGCGGCCTGCTCTTCGAGCTTTATCTCGTCGCGCACAAGGCTCACGATCTTCGTCGCGCCCGGATCCGACGCCGGAATCACGCGCAGACGCACCGTGGTGCCCTTCGGGCCGCGTATGAGGCGCACCGCCTTGTAGAGCGGCCAGTGGCGGATATCGACGAACTCGCCGTCTTCGCCCTGCGCGACGGCGACGATCTTGTCGCCTCGCACGAGCCGCTCCGGCGATTCGTCGTGCTCGGCCGGGGAGCCGGGGATGATCTCGACCACCTTCGCCGCGCCGTCGTCGCTCTGGAGCTGCGCCCCGATGCCCTGGAGCGAGAGCTGCATGTCGATGCCGAAGTCTTCCGACGAAGCGGGCGACATGTAGTTGGAGTGCGGATCGCAGGCCGACATCAGGGCGTCGAGGAAGCGCGACGCCCAGAACTCCTCGTCGGCGTCGCGCAGGATTTCGAGATAGCGCGAAACGGATTTCGCGAAATCGTCGCGCGCTTCGTCCATCGCCTTCTCCGCGCCGGGGAGCGGCTGCGCCGGATCCGGCGGCGGCAGGAGCGAAGGGTCGGAAACGGTGCCGTCCGGGCCGGGCTCGATGCCGGCCGCCGCCGCGCGCGCCACCATGCCGGACGGCGAAATCTCCCACGCGACACGGGCGGCGAGAAGCGCGTTGCGGACCCGGCTGCGCCAGAGGGCGTCCTGCTCTTCGCCGCTTTCGGGGAACGGCTCCTCGTCGCGATCCCACTTGTAGGCGCCGCCTTCGGCCCAATCGACGGCGTTGGACACCGCAGCCGCCGAGAAGGCCGCCCTGTCGGCAACCCTGTCGATCAGCACCGAGAAGGCTTTTTTCGCGAAGGACAGGTCGCCCGCGGCGACAAGCCCCGCGTAGGAGAGGCGCGCCTTCTCGAACTCCTCGACGTCCGACCGCGTGAAAAACACGTGCTGCGAATCGAGCGAATTCACGAAGTTCGTCCACGCCCGCGCCGAGAGGGACTCGTCCAGGCGCGGGTGCATGACGTGGATTTGCGGCAGCAGCTCGGCCACCAGACGCGCGGCGACCGCGGCCTTTTCCCCGTCGAAGGTCTCCTTTCCGGCTTTGACCTCCCGCGCGACGGAGTCGAAGGCGGTTTCGTATTCGCCCTCTTCGCCGGAGTCCGGGCCGCCATCGCGCCCGAAAGCGGCGGCGGAAACCAGCAATGCGGCGACCGCAGCAACGGCTCCGATGGAAAAAACGCCAATGGAAATAACGGGGTTTCTTTTCATGCTCAACTGTTTCCGGTGCGCTCCAGTATACACTAAACAGGGACTGCGGAACGCGTGGCGGCGAGAAGCAGCGTGGTGCGCACCGCGGCCGGCGGGACGGCGGAGAGGCGGCAGAGGGCCCGGCGGTACGCCTGCATCTGTCCGGCGTAGGTCCGCGCCATGCGGCGCTCGAAGGCTTGCGGCGTCTCGCCCGAGCGCGGACGGTTCGTCTTGAAGTCGAAGATTTCCGCGCTTTGCGGCTCGCCGCCGCCCCCGATGCGGAAAACGACGCGGTCGAAAACGCCGGTCGTCCATTCGTCGCCGTCGAGCGTCTCGAACGCCCGCTCGCGCCAAAGCTCCGCCGCGCCGGCCGGGCGCACGAGCGCGTCGCGAAACGGCGAAGGCTCGCCGAAATCGAGCTCTTCGCGGTCGATTCCCGCCGGTTGCGTGAAATCGCCTTCGCCCAGCCACTCCACGGCCGCAAGCGCTTCGTGGAGGCTGCGCCCGCGCTCCGTGGCGGATTTGCGCGGAAGGGCGCCGAACAGGTCTGCCGCCGCGTGGCTTACGCTCGATTCGCGCGACGGCGTGCGGCGGCGGATGAGGCCGGCTTCGGCCGGGCAGCCGCTGCGGCTTCCGGCTGCGGTTTCGCGGGAGGCTGCGCCTCCGTCTGCCGGGCCATGCGCGCCGGCGCTCCGGCCCGCGG
>JAFSUV010000127.1 GCA_017450425.1 Kiritimatiellia bacterium | reverse complement strand
GCCCGGCGGCCCCGGTGCGCGCCGTCGTCGAGGACGCCCTTGCGCTTCTGGAGCGTCCGGACGCCGACGTGGTTTTCGTCGATGGCGAGGACATCGCCCGCAGCGCGCTCGACCACGCCGACGCACTCGTAATCCCCGGCGGCGTCATGGACAGGGCCTGGCCGGAGGTTCGCCCGCTCGTCGAAGCCTTCCGCGCCGCCGGCGGCCGCGTCGCGGAGTCGTGGCGCGCAATCTGGTAGGGGCGTTTCCACGAAACGCCCGCTCCACTCCTGCGGACGCGTCAATCCTCCGGGCGCTCGTGCCAGTACCCGGAGATGAAGTCGGTCTTGAAGGCGTTGACGAAGCCTTTCGGGTCTATTTCGTGGATTCCGTTCACAACGCGGCGCACCTCGTCGGAATCGACCACCGAATAGACGATCTGGTGCGGAACCTCGCCGTGGATGCCGGTCGCCTCGAGGCGGGTGGCGCCGTGCCGGGTTTCGCGGTGGATGAACTCGGCGACTTCGGCGGCCCTGTTGGTCACGGCAAGGATCGTGTGGCGCCGGTAGCGGCGGTAGAGCGTACGGATCGTTTGAGTCGAAACGTATTGGAAGACGATGCTCCAGAGTGCCTTGTCGGGGCCGGAGAGGAAGCCGGCCGCGAGCAGGACGGCGGCGTTGAAGAATAGAACCGCCCACCATCCGTCGATGCGGTACTTGCGCGCCAAAAGGATCGCCACGAAGTCGGTGCCGCCGCTCGTCGCGTGGGCAAGGAGGCACAGCGAGATGGAAAGTCCCTGCACGAGACCGCCGAAAACGGCCACGAGCGCTGGATCGCCGACGACGAAGTGCTTCGGCAACACGCCCGTCAGGAGCGACGCAGCGGCGACGGAAAGGCACGAAAGCGCAGTGTAGCGCCGGCCCACGAGCCGCCAGCTCAACACCACCGGAACGGCGTTGAGAAAAACGTAGAGCAGACCGAAGGGTACGCCGACGCCAGTGAAACGCAGCAGCGATTCGCGTATCAGGAGCGCGAGGCCGACGAAGCCTCCGGGAAGCAGCCCGCCGGTATGGACAAACGTCTGGACATTGACGGCCAGCAGCGCGCCGCCGAGGACGCACAGCAGCGCCCGCACCGGTATCGCGAGCGTCGGCCTGGAGTATCGTGAAACGGTGTTCAGAGGTCTATTTCCGCGCATGGTTCCCGCCTTGCTGCGGAAAGAGTACCACAAGCCATGTACCGGAACAAGCGCCGTTTTTCCGAGGCTTATTCCCCATTTTTCGAGCGATAGCGGGGCATTCGGCAGTCCTGCATTTCAGCCGTGTTTTCAATTTTGTCACACAGAGGCGCAGAGGAGGCAGCGGCGCAGAGTTTATTGATCGCCTCCTCGCGACATCCCGATCAAGGCGGCTCCGCCGCCGAAGTCCCGGAGCGACATCCCGATATCCCGACATCCCGCAATTCCGGAACCCTTTCTCCCCGGCTCTCGGACGCGTGCGGACGCGCCGTGGGCGCGTCCCTGCCAGCCTTGTCCTGGTAGGGGCGTTTCCACGAAACGCCCGCGCGCGAACGCTACGCAGCGCCCGAGCCCTTGCGCCCGAGAGTCGGGGAGAGTCAGGGAGAATCGGGGAGAATCAAGGGGAGTGTCTGTGCACGAGTTCCCAAACTTTTGGGATAAGACTGTTTAAGGCAAACGGCTATTCGTCCGGGGCGTCGCGGTGAAGGCGGCGCCATTCGGTCATCGACACGCCCGTTTCGCGCCTGAAGACGACTGCGAGGTAGCTGTCGCTCAGGAAGCCGCACTCCGAGGCGATTTCGCCGATCGGCATGTCGGTGCGCTCCAGCAGCGCCTGGACGCGTCCCAGTTTTTCGCGGAGCGCGACGGCCCGCACGGACGCGCCGATGCGTGTGCGGAAGCGCAGCTCCAGATATCGCCGCGAACAGCCGACCGAGCGCACGATGTCGCCAACCCGGACGCGCTCGGAATCTGGGCGCGACCGCACGTAGGCGATTGCGCGCGCGATCGCCGGGTCGCTCATGGCGTCGTAGCCCGTGGTTTCGCGCGTCACGACGTCCAGCGGCGGAAAGGCCGTGTCGCGCGGCACCGTGGTTTCGCCGCGAAGCAGCGCGGCGAGCGTTTGCGCCGCCTTCTGCCCCATGCGGAACCGGCCCGTGCGGACGCTTGAAAGCGTCGGAAAGGTCGATTCGCAGAGAATCGGATCGTCGTCGACGCCGAGGACGGCGAGATCCTCGGGGACGCGAATCCCGGCTTCGGCGCAGGCGTCGAGCGCGAGCACGGCGCGCGCGTCCATCGCCGCGAGCGCGGCCGTCGGTCTGGGCAGCGATTGGAGGAATCGCACGAGTCGCGGACGCTCCGCGCTCCATTGGCGCTTCTGCCGCGCCGAGAAACTGCCGCCGTAAACCGCGCATGGGAAACCAGATTCCCGCAGGGCGTCGACGAATCCGTCCCTGCGCTCGACGCTCCAGTGAAAGCCGAACGGCTCTCCGATGTACGCGAAGGACGTGTAGCCCCGCTTGAGGTAATAGTCGGCGGCGAGGGCCCCCACCGCGCGCGAATCGAGCTTCACGCGCGGCGCCCCGGAGAGCGGATGGCCGGGCAGGAGCATGTCCGGGAATGGTTCGAAGAGGACGACCGGAACGCGCCGCGCCGCCAGCGCCACGGCGGTCTTGCGCGACGTTTCATGCACGATTGCCCCGTCGATGTCGAGTTTTTCCAGGTCGATCACCTGCTCGCCGAGGTCGCGGCCCTCGGCGAGGATGCACCGCCACGGGCCATACCGCCGCGCCCCGTCCAGGACGCCCTGATACGCCGCGCGGTCCTCCTTGATGTTGTGCGGGAGGATGATCGCGATTTTGGGAATGCGGTCCGGCATGGGGACTTCAGTCCGGATACAGGACGTCAAGGAGCGGGATCGCCTTGAAGTGCGGATCCGTCGTCACAAGCGTCGCCCCCAGCTCCAGCGCGTGCGCCGCAATCCAGATGTCGTTCGTGGGAATGCGATTGCCGGCGGCGGAAAGACGTTGCCATATCCTGACAT
>JAFSUV010000126.1 GCA_017450425.1 Kiritimatiellia bacterium | reverse complement strand
CTGTTTTCGCGCGGCCTTTACAAACAGGCCGCCGTGGAATTCGAGCGTTTTCTGGCCGACTTTCCCGAAAGCGCCGATTCGGCGAGGGCCGCATTCCGCCTCGGGGAGTCTCTGCGCCTCTGCGGCGACCGCGAGGGCGCGGCGAAAGCCTACCGCCGCGCCGCCGAAATCCCGGGGTCGGAATTCCGCGCGAAGGCGCTCTTCAAACGCGCGTCGATTTTCGCCGATCTCGGCCTTGCCGAAGCGGCCGACGAGCTTTTCGCCGCCCTGCTCGCCGAAGATCCGCCGCAGGACGTGGCCGAAATGGCGCTCTACTACCACGCATCGTGCCTCGAAAGCCTCGGCCGCAGCGATGCGGCGAAAACGCGCCTCGAGCGTCTTCTCTCCGATTATCCCGAATCGTCCATGGCGGCATTCGCGAAATTGTCGTTGGCGCACATCCTTTCGGAGTCCAGCGGCGGCGGGGACGGACTCGGCGGGGACGGAGAAAGCCTCGTCCGCGCACGGGCGCTGCTGCGCGAAGTCGCGGAAAACCCGCCGGATGACAGGCTTGGCGCGGAGGCGCTGTACCTTACGGCGGTTCTGGAGCGGGCGCAGGGGCACGACGAAGCGGCGGCGGAAGCCTTTTCGCTTCTTTTCTCGCGCTACCCCGGCGACATCCGCGCGCCCGAGGCGCGCGTCCCTGCGGCCTGGTCGTTTTGCAGGGCCAACAGGATGCTCGACGCGATCGAATGCGCGGACGAAGCGCTCCGCGCAAGTCCGGCGCCCTCGGCGCGCGATGCGGCGCAACTTCGCTACGCGAGAGCGCAGGCGCTGTTCCAGCTCGCGCGGTACGACGAAGCGGCCGAATGGTTTGCGAAACTTGCCGAAGACGCCGACAGCGGGCTTGACATGCGGCGCAGGGCCCGGTACCAGGCCGCCCTTTCGCTCTTCAAGGGCGGAAAGTTCGCCGCGTCCCGCCGCATGGCGGGCGACACCGACAAAGATTCCGGCCTCCGCGCCGACACGCTCTGGCTCCGCGCCCAGGCGGCTTCGCGCGAAGCCGAGCAAATCCGCGCGTCGGGAGCGGGCGACCCCGCCGAAGCGACGGACGTCGCCATTGAGGCGCTGCGGCGGCTTTCGTCGGAGTTCCCGGAACGGGATGGCGACGACGACGCCCTGTACCGCCTCGGCGAACTGCTCCGCTCGCGCGGCGCATTGGACGACGCCAACGCCGCGTTTTCGGCGCTTGTCGAGCGGCACCCCGGTTCGAGGCTCGCGCCGCAGGCGCTGTTTTCGTCCGCCTCCGCCCTCTCCGCCTCCGGGCGCAACGAGGAAGCGCTCGCGCGCTGGCAGACCTTCGTGCGCGACTTCCCGGACTCCGCCGGCGCCGCCGAGGCCGGCTACCAGGCTGGAATGGCGCTCATGCGCCTGAAGCGCAAAACCGAGGCGCTGCAGACGTTTTCCAATCTGGCCAAGTCCCTCCCCGCCGGCGAACCCCGCCGCGCCGATTCGCTTTTCTGGCGCGGAGTGGTGCTTTCCGACGCCGGGCGCTTCGAAGAGGCCGCCGCGGCGTTTCGCGAAGCGCTCGCGCAAACTCCGTCGTCTTCGCTCGCCGCCGACGCCCGGTTCGCCCTCGCGGAAACCCTGCGTCTTTCCGGCAAGCCGGAAGAAGCGGTCGCGGAATACGCGCCCATCCTTGCGGCGCCGGGCGGCGCCGCAAGGTTTTCGCCGCAACTTCTCGCCTGGCTCTCCAGTGCGCAATTCGACGCCGGAGCGTTCGCGGACGCCGCGCAGACCGCGCTGCGCATGGCGGACGCCGCGGCCGGCGATCCCGCGCTCCTTCAGGAGGCGTGGACTCTCGCCGGGCGCGCGGAGCGCAGTCTCGGCCGCATGCGCGAAGCGGAGGCGCACTTCGAAAAGGCGTTTGGCGAAGCCGCGGCGACGGAATATTTCGCGGAGGCGGCGCTGCGACTCGGCGAAGCGCGGCTGGCCCGCGGCGACGCCGCCGGCTCGATTCCATGCTTCGCCGTCGCGGCCGAGCGGTGCGATTCGCCGCAACTGAAGCCCTGGCGCGTGTGGGCGTACATCGGCCTCGGAAGGGCCAGTCTCGCGACGGGCGACGCGGAAAGCGCCGCGAACGACCTCTCCACGGTGTGTCTGCTCTACCACGCACACGAAGTGCTTCAGCCGGTTTTCGACGAAGCGATCGACGTGCTGCTCAAACTCGGCCGTAAGGACGAGGCGCGCGTCCTGCGGGAGACAAAGGAGCGGGATTACAGCGCCCAGTAGCCCCGAGGTCCGCAACGCCCTTCCCGCCGCATCCGCCGGCGCGCCGCATGGCGCGCGCCGCGGCCGTCTGCATCGCG
>JAFSUV010000125.1 GCA_017450425.1 Kiritimatiellia bacterium | reverse complement strand
CCGGCACTCCGGGCGGCACGGCGGCGGCGGAATCGGCCACGACCGCGCCGGCGCCGCCGTCGATGGCGGCCTTGAGGAACGCGTGCCCGTCGAAATTTTCGCCGCGCAGCGCCAGGAACAGGCTTCCGCGCACAAGGGCGCGGGTGTCGGTGCAAACCCCCGTGAAAACCTGCGGCAAGGCGCCGTGCGCGGCACCTCCGGTCCAGGCCAGGACTTCGGACAAAGTCATCGCAACGCCTCGCACACTGCCATTTCAAGCACCGTCGAAGCGGCGACCGACGCGGAAACCAGGTTTTCATGGCCGCGCATCAGGGCGAGACGCGCCCTGCGCACCTGGTCGGAGCTCCAGCCGGCAGCGTCCGCCACGACCGGATTCTTCTGGAACGAAGGCTTGGCAAACACGTCGAGCGGGCCGAGCGCCGCCACAGCGGCGGCGTCCTGCCCCGCGAGGTCGTTTCGCCACGTCCTGCCGTCCGGCCCGCAAAGGCGGTTTTCGCGGGCGCAGACCGCGATTTCAATCTCCGCAAGGCGCGTCAGCATGAGCCGCACGAGCTGGATTTCGCTTGCCTTGGGGAGGGACAGGAGCTTGTGCAGCACGGCCAGCGTACGCGGGAGACTGCGGCTCCCGAAAGCGCTCTGGATCTCCCATGCGACGCCGCTCGGCTCGAGAGCGCAGATTTCGGCGACGTCGGCCTGTGTCGGCTCAGCGCCCGCGGTGTAGGCGAAAAGCTTCAAGCACTCGCTGCGCAGCCGGGCCGAATCCGTCCCCACCCGTGAAACGAACGCGGACAAAACCGGCGGCGACATCTTCCACTTGTTCTCGGCGAGGATCCGGTCCACGAGTTTCTTCGCGCTCGTGGAATCGCCGCCGCCGACGTCGAAAATCTTTCCCTTCTTCGCCTTTTCAAGCGCCTTGAAGCCGTTGAAAAGCTTGCTGTTTTTGGCGATCCCGGTGCCGGATACGACAAGCGTCGTGCCCTCCGGCACCCCGTCGCCGGAGAGCCAGTCGCGGAAACTCTCCACGGCGGCGCGGACGCTTTCCGAAGAGGAAGTCCTGTCGTTCGCCGCGCAGAACGAGACGCCGCGCAGCCATACGGTCTTGCTCTCGGCGAAAAGCCCGGTCTGCGAAACGGCGCCTCTCGTCTGCTCAAGCGCCGCGACTGCGGCATCGACGTTGGACGCCATGCCGTCGATCTTTTCGAGGCCGAACTCGTTCGCGCCGGCGTCGGGATCGACGCCGTGCAGGAGGTCGTGGACGCACTCTTCGACGAGATACGAATCCGTCCCCACGACAAGGTACGCGCGGATCGCCGGCTCTACGCCCTCCATTACGCGCGCCCTCTGATCTGCCCGTTGCCGCGCACGAGGTATTTGAGGCTCGTCAGGCCCTCGATCCCGATCTCCCCCCTGGGGCCGAGCTTGCCGGTGCTGATGCCGACGAGCGCGCCCATGCCGAACTGGCCGCCGTCCGCAAACGCCGTGGCGGCGTTCACGAACACGATCGCCGAATCGACCCCGGTCTGGAACATCTTCGCGGCGCTTTTGCTTTCCGTCACGATCGCGTCGCAAAGGTGCGCCCCGTTCGCGTTTATCCGGTTTACGGCCTCTTGCAGCGACGGGACGATGCCGCCCCCGAGCGCCCCCTTGCCGGCGCCGAGCGAAATGGCCGCGGCGGCCGCCGCGGCGGCGCCGGGCAGAAATTTGAGCGCTTCGGAATCCGCGAAAAGCGGGAGTCCCCGCCGCGCGGCCTCTTCGGCGAGAAGCGGCAGGAAGCGCGGAGCCGCGTCCGAATGCACGAGCGCGATCGCCGCCGAGGTGCAGCTCGTCGGCTCGTAAAGGCGCGAATCCATCACGATCTTCACGGCCATGCCGAGATTGTTCGCGTGGACGCGCTCGCCGTCGTCGGCGCGGTCGCGATCGACATAGACGTGGCACACGCCGGAGCGGTGGAGCAGCACCGGCACGGAAGCGTGCTCGGCAAGGTCGCGCACGAAACCCTGCGAGCCGCGCAGGATCGCGACATCGACGATCCGGTCGAGGCCGACAAGCGCCCTGCACTGCGCAAGGTGGGCTTGGCCGACGTCGGCGAAGACGAGCGAATCGTCAGGCAGCCCGGCCTCTGAAAAGCCCTGCGAAAACGCCGCATGGATGGCGCGGGTCGTGGCCGGCGCTTCGCCGTCCGTCACGAAGACCGCTGCGTCCGCCGCCTTGATGCACGCGGCGGCGATGAATCCGAGCGAGATCGGGCGCTCTTCCACGCACACGCCGACCACGCCGACCGGCACGCGCACGCGCTCTATCTCAAGCCCGTTCGGCCGCACCCAGTGGCTGGTCGATTCGCCGATCGGGTCGGCGAAATCGGCGACCGTCCTCATGTTGCGGACGAGCCGGATCACGTGCGCCTCCTCCGCGCGAAGGCGGGCGATGGTTTCCTGCGACCGCCCGTGCGCCTCGGCGGCGCCGACATCCGCCGCGTTCGCCTCGAGGATCGCCGGAAGGGCTTTCTCCATGGCGTCGGCCGCGGCGTACAGCGCCTTGCGGCGGGTCTGGCCGGAAAGCGGCGCGAGCTGGCGCGCCGCCGCCTGCGCCCGCCTTGCCGCGCCTTCGATGTCTATGCTTTCCATGGCAGGATCACTCCGGGATCGCCGGGAAGAGCGTCCCCTCGTCTTCTCCTCGCAACACCTTGAGCAGCGCGTCCTTGTGCCTGCCGTCGGCGATCACCACGTTGCAGCCGGCCTGGACGCACGCCTTGGCCGCGTTGAGTTTGCTGTCCATGCCGCCCTTGGAGAGGCCGCCGGCGTCCGCCGGGCGCACGAGCGCCGTGACGGACCGGTCGATCACCGCGACATACGGGATGCGCACCGTGCGCCCGCCCGACACGGGGCGGCGCAGACCATCCACGGTCGAAAGCATCACGAGGAGATCCGACCGCGTCTGCCGGGCGACGAGCGACGCCAGATGGTCGTTGTCGCCGAGCGACATGTACGCCTTCACCTCTTCGTCCGCCACGGCGTCGTTTTCGTTGACGATCGGCACGACGCCCGCCCTCAGGAGGTGGTCCATCGTGCGGCGCAGGTTTGCGACCGAGAGTTTGCGCTCGAAGTCGTCGTGCGTGAGCAGAAGCTGCGCCGCCGCGATCTTTTCCTTGTCGAACAGGTTGTGGTAGATGGACACGAGCTTGCCCTGTCCCACCGCCGCGCACGCCTGCAAGTCCGGCACGGACGACGGGCGGGTGCGCATGCCCAGCGCCTCCATGCCGGAAGCGATGGCGCCGGACGACACGAGCACGACCTCGTATCCCTTGCGCACGAGTTGCGCCGTCTGCGCCACGAGGTGCGCCATGCGCCGCCGGTCCGGCCGGCCGCCCGCGCCGACGAGGACTTTGCTGCCGATCTTGACCACTATCCGGCGGGATTCCGCCAGCGCCTCGCGGAAGCGGGCGCGCGAAGAGTCCTGTGCTTTGTGCATACCCGTTGGCATATCACAGTGCGCCCAGGTTTCCGCCCTAGTCTATCGGGCGGCTGGCCACGATGTCGCCATCCTCCCACACGCCGACGAACTTGGCGCCGGTCGAAGTCGTGTACGTGCCGCGGCCTTCCCAGAAGAGGCCGCGCTTCCAGACGCCCTTTACCGAGCCGCCGGCGGCGAAGAAAAACTCCCCTTCGCCATGCGGCGCGTCGTTGTGGAAAACGCCGACGAACTTGTCGCCGTTGGCGTAGTAGTAGGTGCCGTTGCCGTCCTTTTTGCCGCGGTGGAACATGCCTTCGTAGCGGTCGCGCTCGTTTTCAGCGAGCAGCACGCCGAAGCCCTCGAAGCGTTTGCCGTGCAATCCGCCCCAGTACGAGCGGCCGTCCGAAAGGAGCGTCGTGCCGGGATCGGCGTGGAAGCGGCGGATGCGCGCGCTGGGATCGAGCGAGTCGTCGTGGAACGGATTTTCGTCCCAGGTTTCCACGAGTTCCCGCTCTTCCTCCGCTTCCTTTTCGACGTCCGGCGCGTCTTCTTCTTCAGTGTCGGCCGCGACCGCTTCGGTGTCGTCCGCGGCGGCGGGCGCGTCGAAAGTGCCGGCGATGGCGGCGCCGGGCGGCGGCTCGGGCACGCCGCCGAGCATATCGACGAGCTTGGCGTTCGATGCAAGCGCGGCGGGGACGAACCCGAACTTGTCGGCGATGTCCATCGCGGCGCCGGCGGCGATGAGGGACGACGCGGCCTCGACGGCGTCGTACTTGGCCGCGATGTGCAGCGGCGTCCTGCCGTTCGTGTCCGTGGCGTCGATCGGCGCCGAGGCCGTGACGAGCCTTACCACGCACGCCTGGGAGTTCGTGCGGGCCGCGAAGTGCAGGGCGGTGAAGCCGTTGGCGGCCGCGATCGCCGGGTCGGCGCCGTTTTCGAGGAGCAGACGGACGAAATCCACGTCGCCCCTGTCGGCGGCGCGGTGCAGCGGCGTCACGAGCGAACCCGGAGTCGCGGCGTTGGGATCGGCGCCGGCGGCGAGCAGCTCGTAGGCCGCCTCGAGCCTGTGCTGGGCCACCGCGTAGCCGAGCGGCGAGACGCCGCGATCCGTCGCCGACCCGGCGACCGCCGGGTCCGCCGCCAGGATCGAGCGCAGCTCCTCGATGTAGTTCTCCTTGATCGCCGAAAACACGTCCGCCCGCGCCGGAAGCGGAGCCAAGGCGGCGCACAGCGGGAAAATGGATGCCAGAAAGCCGAAACGGGCGAATCTCGATTGTGTCATGGTGTTTTTTGTTTGTTGTTCAAAGCGACTTGTTCCGCCACCCAGGGGTAGGTGCGCGCGATTCCTTCGCGAAGGGAGAAAACCGGTTTCCAGCCGGTGGAGCGGATTCTCGCCGTGGAGAAGTTGCGCGAAGCCACGCCGACCGGGCCGGGAATGGAGCGGAATGATATCGTTTTTCCGGCCGCTTCGGCAATCGTCTCGAGAAGCTGCCGCACCGTCACGTATTCCTCCGTCCCGATGTTGGCCGGCGAGAAGTCCAGATCGGAATCCGTGAGGGCGAGGATTCCGCGCACCAGATCGTCGATGTAGATGAAGTTGCGGACCGCGAGGCCGTCGCCCCAAATCTCCACGACGCCGCCGTCCGGCGCCTCGGCCACCTTGCGCGAAAGCGCGGCCGGCGCCTTTTCGCGGCCGCCGCGCCAGGTGCCTTCCGGCCCGTAGCAGTTCTGGAAACGGGCGATGCGAACCTTCATGCCGCTCTCGCGGGCGTGCGCGAAGGCCATGCGCTCGCTGTAGAGCTTTTCCCACCCGTAGTCGTTGTCCGGCATCGCCGGATAGGCGTCGTCTTCGCAGAGCGCGGGTTCGCCGGGCTGCATGTCGCGGTACACGCAGACGGAGGAGGAGAAGAAGTACCGCCCCACGCCGCGGCGCGCCGCTTCGTGGCACATGTTGGCGTTGATCAGGACGCTGTCGTGCATTATCCGGCTCGACGCGGAGCTGATGAAGCCCATGCCGCCCATCTCGGCCGCGAGCTGGAACACCTTCTCCGGCGCGCCGCCGCCGGGCATCTCCAGCGCACGGGCGCAGTTTGCCGCGTCCCGCAGGTCGAGCAGGAGGAACTCGTCGGCGGCGGAAGGCGAAAATTCCGGCGTTTTCACATCGACGCCGCGCACGAAGTACCCTTCGCGCTTCAGCGCCCGCACCAGGTGCGAACCGATGAAACCGCCTGCGCCGCAGACTAGTGCCCTTTGCATGTTTGCCGGAGATGGTTGGATGAGATCGTTTGCCCGTAGTTGAATACGACGGCGGGCATTATAACCTAAAACCGCCAAAGGAGCCGAAGACCGGGAAAGGTGAGGCCTATCCCCCAAAATTTGAGAACTCATACGCAGTCAATCAGCTCGATTCTCACCGACTCTCCCCGACTTTCCCCGATTCTCCGGACTCTCCCAGATTCTCCTCGACTTTCGGGAGCAAGGCACGCCGCAGTACGCTCCACCGCCTCTGGCATCCGCGCGCGGGCGTTTCGTGGAAACGCCCCTACCGGAAAAGGCAGGTAGGGACGCGCCCACGGCGCGTCCGCACACGCTGGTAGGGACGCGTCCGAGGGTTGGGGAGAAAGGGTGCCGGAATTGCGGGATGTCGGGATGTCGGGATATCGCTCCGGAATTTCGGCGGCGGCGGAGCCGCCTTGATCGGGATGTCGCTCCGGGATTTCGGCGGCGGAGCCGCCTTGATCGGGATATCGCGCCGGGATTTCGGCGGCGGAGCCGCCTTGATCGGGATGTCGCTCCGGGATTTCGGCGGCGGAGCCGCCTTG
>JAFSUV010000124.1 GCA_017450425.1 Kiritimatiellia bacterium | reverse complement strand
GGCGGCGCGCCCGCGCCCGACATCGTCGGCGTCAGCGGAAAACAAGCCAGATGATGGCGAGCGTCGCCGCAAGGGCCATCGCGACGCCGGGGTTCCGCGCCACGACGCGGCGGCGGCGGCGCTCTTCCTGCGTGACGAGAAGCGCGCCGGCGGAAAAATACGTGTAGAACGCGCCGGGCGAGCCGACCCGCGCATCGCCGTCGAATCTGCGCAGTCTGAATCGCCGCCGCGCTCCGGCGCGGGCGCGCATTTGCGGCAGAAGACACGCCGCCGGCGAGCCGAGGGCGCTCACGCTGCGGCTGTCGGACTTGCGCTTCACGGCTTGGGCGCGTCGGCCTCGTCCGTCGCCGCTGTTTTTTCGCTTGAGGCGGCCGCCGCGGCAGACGCCTTTCGCAGCGTTTGAGCCTCGCGGACGAACTCTTCGAGGCTCTTGAAGTGGCGGTATATCGAGGCGTAGCGGACGTACGCCACTTCGTCCAGGCTCAGCAGACGCTCCATCGCAAGGTCGCCGATGGCCTGGGCCGGTATCTCCAGCTCGTAGCGCCGCTCGAGCTCTTCGATGATGCTATCGACGATCGCGCCCACTTTCTGGCGCGAGATCGGCAGTTTGAGGCACGAGCGCTGAATGCCGTTTTCGAGCTTTGCGCGGCTGAACTCTTCGAGGCGGCCGTCGCGCTTCACCACCATCATCGAATCGCGCAGGATTTCCTCGTATGTCGTAAACCGGTGCGCACAGCGGTTGCACACCCGGCGGCGGCGGATCGCCGCGCCGCCGCGCACGGCGCGGCTTTCGAGGACCTTGTCGTCGTCCTCGGAGCAGGAAGGGCATTTCATCGCCCGGATTCCCCCGGTGCAGTTTCGTAGGCGCTTGCGAAGGCCGCGGCCCGGGCGCCGCGGGTGCCGCCTTCGCGCGACTCCGCCGACGCCTTTGCCGCCCATTCGCGAAGTGGCGCGCGCAGACACTTCGGCTCGAAGCCCGCCTCGGAAAGGCGCTCCGGCGCGCACCAGAAAAACTCCTGCCACGGCTCGGCGCTTGCGGGTTCGCCTCCGGACGCGAGAGCCGGGATTTCAAGCGCGAACACGACGTTCATTTCGAATGTCGTGTCGCTCCCCGGGCCGAAGAAATGCTCCGCCGCGCCAAGAAAGGCGCCGGCGCGCGACGGCAGCGAAAGCTCTTCGCCGATTTCGCGTTCGAGCGCGGCGCGCGCGCCCTCGCCGCGGTCAATGTGGCCGCCCGGCAGGAACGAGCGCTGCGGCGCATCCTTTCGGCGGCAGAGCAGCACTTCGCCGGAAGCATTCACGCACAAGCCCCTCGAAAGGAGCTCGTGCGTGAGTTCGTTCTGTTTACCGGCTGGGGAGTTATCCATTCTTGCGCTGGAACTCCGCCATGAAAGCGACCAGATCCGCCACGCCGGCGGGCGGGAACGCATTGTAGATCGATGCGCGGAGGCCGCCGACGCTGCGGTGCCCCTTGAGGCCGGCGAAACCGGCTGCGGTGGCTTCCGCGACGAACTTCTTCTCCATCTCTTCGGAAGCGGTCGCGCCGTCCGGGAAAATGCGGAAGGTGACGTTCATGTCGGAGCGGAATTCCCGCTCCGCAGTGCCCTTGTAAAAGCCGCCCGAGCCGTCGATCGCCGCATAGAGTTTGGCCGCCTTTTCGACGTTTTGCCGGAAGAGGTTCTCCTTGCCGGTTTTTTTGATCCAGCGCGTGACGAGCGCGAGCAGGTAGATGCCGAAGGTCGGAGGGGTGTTGTAGAGCGAGTTGTTCTCGATGTGGGTGCGGTAGTCGAGCATCGTCGGAAGGCCGGCCGGCGCTTTTTCGGCCAGGTCTTTGCGGATGACGACGAGCGTGACGCCCGAAGGGCCGAGGTT